>JAEULC010000002.1 GCA_016792605.1 Rhodospirillales bacterium | reverse complement strand
TTCGAGGTCGTGTCGGGCATCATCATGGGCCTGGATACCGACACGCCGAACACCGGCCGCAATATCACGCGCTTCATCGAGCAGTCGAATATTCCGCTACTGACGATCAACCTGCTCTACGCCCTGCCCAAGACCGCGCTCTACGACCGGCTCAAGAAGGAAGGACGGCTGACCACGGGCGAAGACCGCGTCTCCAACGTCATCTTCAAGATGCCGTACGATGATCAGGTCAAGATGTGGCAGGAGACGGTCACCGAGGCCTACACGCCCGACAACCTGATCAAGCGATTCATCTACCAGACCGAACACACCTATCCCAACCGGCTGAAAGTGCAGCGCAAGGTCGGCTGGAAGGAGATCAAGATGGGCATGGGCGTGATTCGTCGCGTGCTGTGGCATGTCGGCCTGCGCTCGGACTACCGCGACAAGTTCTGGAAAGCCGCCCTCCCGTTGCTGCGTCGCGGCCAGGTCGAGGAAGTCATCCATCTCGCCGTGGTGAGCTACCACCTGATCAAGTTCGCGCGCGACATTTCCGAGGGCCGGATGGAAGCCTGCTTCTACTCCGACCCGAGCCAGAGCACCTCGCCCGTCGCCGCGAAAGTCACGGAGCCGGCGCGGGCTGCTGGAGCCCCGCAGGCCGCCTGACGTCGCGGCCCCGCTGGGCCCGGACATGACCGCGACCCCGATCCGCGTACTGCATGTCATCGCCGGGCTCGAGACCGGGGGCGCCGAGACCATGCTGGCGACACTGGTCACGCAGCGCCCGGCCGGCCTCGACCAGTCCGTGGTCGCCATGATCCCGGGCGGCGCCCAGGCCGAGCGCATCCGGGCGGCGGGCATTCCGCTCGACGATCTTGGCATGAGCCGCGGGCGCCCGACCCTTCGCGGCCTGCTGCGCCTGGCGCGGCTGATCCGTTCAGGTAAGCCCGACATCGTGCAGGGCTGGATGTACCATGCCGACCTGGCGGCGATGGTGGCGCTGGCGCTCAGCGGCCGGCGCCGGCGCACCAGGCTCGCCTGGAACCTGCGCTGTTCCGACATGGCGGGCGACCGGCACGGCGCGGCGTTCCGCGCCGTGCGCGGCGCGTGGCTACGCCTGGCCGGCCGGGCCGACCTGGTGCTGGCCAATTCTGAGGCGGGGCTCGACTACCATCGCGGGCTGGGCCTGGCGCCGGCCGCGGCCACGCGCCTGGTGCCGAACGGGATCGACACCGACCGCTTCCGTCCCGACCCCGAGGCGCGGCACCGGGCGCGCGCCGCGCTGGGGATCGCGCCGGACCGTCCGGTCGTCGTCAATGTCGCGCGCGTCGATCCGATGAAGGACCACCCGGGCCTGCTGGCGGCGATGGCGAGCCTGCCCGAAGCCGTGCTGCTGCTGGTCGGCAAGGGGACCGAGGCGCTCGCCGCCCCGCCGCGCGTGCTGGGCCTGGGCGAGCGGCGCGACGTGCCGGCCCTGCTCGCCGCCGCCGACCTGGTCGTGTGCGCCTCGGCCTATGGCGAGGGCTTCTCGAACGCGCTCGCCGAGGGCATGGCCGCCGGCCTGCCCGCCATCGCGACCGATGTCGGCGACGCCCGCCTGATCCTGGGCGGCACGGGCGGGCTCTGTCCGCCGGGCTCGCCCCCGGCGTTGGCGGCCGCCATCGGCAACCTGCTGCGCGAACCGGCAGACGCCCACGCGGCCCGCGCCGCCGCCGCCCGGCAGCGCATCCTCGATCACTATGCGATCGGCCGCTGTGTGGACCGGTACAGCCAGATCTATCAGGAGCTTGCGGGCAGCCGCGCGGCGGGCACCTAGGCCCGGCGGGCCGCCTTGCCATCCCCCCACCGCCCGCCTATACATGCCCGCCTGCCCGCGCCGGTGACGGCCGGCGACCTGCGCGGTTCCCCCGAACCCCGCTCGGGCATCCCTGCGGGATTTGGGACACGCCTGTCCGATCATGCTGTCGATCACCCGACGCGACCTGCGCCTCGCCTGGATGGACATCTGCCAGGGCGTCCGGTCCTGGAACATCTGGCACATCCTGGCGATGCAGGAGCTGCGCCAGCGCTACCGCCGCTCGGTGCTCGGCCCGATGTGGATCTCGGTATCGCTGGCCGTGCAGGTTGCCGTCATGGGCATCCTGGTCGGCACCCTGTTCAAGCAGGAATTCACCAAGTACCTGCCCTACGCCACGCTGGGCATCGTGTTGTGGAACTTCATCTCCCAGTCGCTGGTCGAGGGCGCCAACTGCTTCGTCGGCGCGTCCGTCTACATCATGCAGGCCAAGCGGCCGCTGTTCGCCTTCGTCGCGCACGTGCTCTACCGCAACCTGGTCTACCTGGCCCACACGGTGGTCATCTATGTCATCGTCGCGCTGATCTTCTCGGTCGCGCTCACGCCGGCGACGCTGCTGGTCGTGCCCGCGCTGCTGATGCTGGTCGTGAACATGGGCTGGATCCTGCTGTTCGTCGGCGTGCTGGCGGCGCGGTTCCGCGACGTGCACATGATGATCCAGAGCAGCATGACCGTGCTGTTCTGGCTGACGCCGATCGTGTTCTACCCCGAGATGCTCGGCAATCACCGCTGGATCATCGACCTCAACCCGATCGCCTACCTGCTGGACATCGTCCGCCGGCCGGTCCTGGGCGAAGCGCCGACGACGTTGAGCTGGCTCGTGGTCTGCAGCATGGCGGTCCTTGGCTGGACCGGCGCCTTCCTGTTCTTCAGCCGCTTTCGCGCGCGCGTTCCCTACTGGCTGTGACCATGGGCCGCTACGAAATCAAGCTCGACAAGGTGCGCGTGGAGTTTCCGATCTACGACCTGCGCAACCGGTCGCTGCGCGACATGCTGCTGTTGAACCCGGTGCGCCAGATCGCGCAGACGCGCCGCGCCGTCGGCGGCGAGATCAAGTTGAACGCCGCCGGCAAGTCGGTGGTGTGTGCGCTCGACAACGTGGACCTGCACCTGAAGGACGGCGACCGGCTGGGCCTGATCGGCCACAACGGCGCCGGCAAGACGACGATCCTGCGCGCCATGGCCGGGATCTACGAGCCCGCGGCCGGCGAGATCACGACGCGCGGCGAGATCACCCCGCTGTTCGGCATGACCGAGGGGCTGGACATCGACGCGACCGGCTACGAGACGATCCGGCTGCGCGGCCTGATGCTCGGCCGCTCGCAGCAGGAAGTGGGCGAGACGGCGCAGGAGATCGCCGAGTTCACCCAGCTCGGCGACTACCTGAACATGCCGCTGCGCACTTACTCGGCCGGCATGCTGGTGCGCCTCGCGTTCGGCATCGCCACCTCGCACCGGCCCGAGATCCTGCTGATGGACGAGATCATCGGCGCCGGCGACGCGGCCTTCATCGACCGCGCCCAGGCGCGGCTGAAGTCGTTCATCGAGGCGACCGGCATCATGGTGATCGCGACCCACAATCCCGAGATCATCCGGCGCTGGTGCAACCAGGCGATCCTGCTCAGCAGCGGAAAGATCGCGGCTCATGGCGCCGTCGAAGATGTGCTAGCCGAGCACCTCCGACGGGTCCAGGAATCGATGCTGCCGTCCTAACCCGCCATCTCGTCACGCACGAAGCGCTCGACGCTGTCCAATACCGTTGGCGGGCGGTAGCCCAGCGCCACAACCCGATCGAGGGCGATCGTGAACGGCGCCTTGCCAGCCTCGCCCCAGATAGAACCATCCTCGCGGCCCGCCGTCGCGTAAATACGGGCGACGACATCGCGGATCGGCACCGAGTCGCGCGCCGCGATGTTGGTGACGCGATAGCCCGGCGGCAGGTCGCCGAGGCGATCGGCGATGAAGCCGGCAAGATCCTGGACATGCACGATGTTGTTGAACGGCGCCGAGGCATGGTTGGCCGATACCGGCTCGCCCTTCAGCACGCGCTGCAGCGTGCTCGACAGGAAGTTGTTGCGCCCGCCCCTGCCGACCACGCCCGGCAGGCGGATCGACAGGCCGGCTAGCCCCGGGCTGCGGGCGCATACCGCCGCCAGCAGCCGCTCGCCTTCCAGCTTCGACCGGCCATAGACCTCAGGATCGGTCGAGGGCGTGTCCTCGGTGACGACGCGCGCGAAAATCGTGCCGTAGATCGACATCGAGGACAGGTAGACGATCCGTGTCGCCCCAGCGGCGACGGCCGCGTCGAACAGGCGGCACGCGCCCTCCACGTTGCTGCGGTAGAGGGCATCCGGGTCGGGACAGAAGGCCGGCACGTCCGCGGCGCAGTGCACCACCGCATCGAGGGGATCGAGGCCGTCCATCTCGGCCAGATCGAGGGCCTGCAGCGCCACGTTCGCCAGGCCCGCGAGTTCCGCCGGGCGCGTCTTGCGGTAGCTGGCGGTGACCTGGTGCCCGGCCGCGGCAAGGGTGCGCGCGACGACCTTGCCGACAAACCCGCCGGCGCCGGTCACCAGCACCCGCATCGGCGCCTCAGGCCTCGCCGGCGATCGCGGCGGCGATAGCGTCGGCCCCGTTTGCGTCGGACCGCCGGGCAAGGGCGTGATGGATCGAGAGGATTTCCTCGACCGGCTCGATGTCCGCGGGCCGCGCGATCACCATGTCCTCCATGACGAAGCGCAGGTCGACGCCCTGGGCCAGCACCCGGTCGTAGATCGCCTGCCGGCGCTCGCGGCGCTCGGGCAGCATGAACATGCTGACCATCAGCATGCCCTCGAGCCCGTCCAGGTTCCGCACCATGCCTTCCAGCACCATGTAGGAATGCGCAAAGCTGTTCTCGTTGAGGTGCAGCTTGTAGATCTTGCCGTTGCGCTGGCACCAGTCGCGCAGGACGAGCGCCTGGACCGGCACCGGGATGCGCAGGCCGCCGAACTCGCGCGACGACACGTAGCCGCGATAGCCCTCGCGGTTGCCCCGCGGATTTCCGGCCACCGCCCTACTCCTCGAAGCCGCCCGGCGGCCGGTAGGCCATGCCGATCCTGCTGACCGCACGGGTCGTGATCGGCAGATAGAATGAGCCGATCTTCTTCTCCGGGCTGGTATAGGGCGTGAACAGGCCGGTGAAGCGGCAGTTCATCGACCAGCGCGTCGCCGTCTCGCGGTTGAGCACGTTGCCGTGCAGGCAGTTGGGCGTGAACACCAGCGCCGTGCCATAGGGCACGTCGAGCCAGACGAGGTCCTTCTCCACCATGGCGTAAAGCTTCGCCATGCCGCCGTCGCCGACCTCGCTCATCCGCGGCGTCACCGCCTTGGTCTTGTCGTGCGGCAGGATGAACATCGACTTGGTCCTGTGGCAGTCGACCAGCGGCAGCCACATCACTACCTGGTAGGGCGTCTCGCCCCCGAACACGTCGGCGTGGATGTCGAGCAGCGAGCTGTCGTCGTTCGGCATCTGGATCGACAGGTTGACCTTGTTCTGCATCGCCAGCTCGTTGCCGACCAGCGCCTCGATCACGCTGCGGGCCAGCGCGAAATAGGTCGGCCGAAACCACGGCTTGGCGTTCATCGCCCGGTAGACCGCGAGCCGCAGGTCGTTCAGCCTGGCCACCGGCACGACGCGCTCGATATGGTCAAGGAAATCCTGCGGGTCGCCCGGCCGGTCGATCTTCAGGTGCTCGCAGACCAGGCCCACGACCTCGCGCCGCATCTGATCGAGCGCCGCGCGATCGTCGACCGGGCGGATGACATAGCCGCGCGCCGTGAACTCCTCGGCCAGCGCGCGATCCTTCTCTGCGACGAAGCTTTCGATCAGCGCCATGGGTACGACCCCGCCGTCACGCGCCCGGCTTGACCATCAGCATCGTGCCGTTGCTGATCGGCACCAGCAGGCGCAGCCAGTCCTTGCACTCCGCCGCGACGTCGAGGAAGTCCTTCACGCCCTGGCCCTTCTCGCTCTTTGGCTTGGGGTTGAGCACGTCGCCATGGAACAGGCTGTCGTCGATCACCGCCAGGCCGCCGGGCCGCAGCAGCGGCTCCAACGCCTTGAAGTAGTGGGCATAGCGTTCCTTGTTGCCGTCGATGAACACCATGTCGAATAGCTTGTCCTTGGGCAGGCTGTCGATCACGGCGAAAGCATCGCCGTCCATCAGCGTGATCTTGTCGGCTAGGCCGTTGTTCTTGAAGTTGTTGCGCGCGATCGCCGCGAAGTGGTCGAACTTCTCGATCGTTACCACCTCGCCGCCCTTGGGCAGGGCGCGCGCCATCGACATCGCCGACAGGCCGATGAAGGCGCCGATCTCGAGCACGCGCCGGGCGCCGGTCATCTTCACCAGGAGCTGCAGGAAGCGCAGCCCCACCGGGCTCGACGCCATCGCCTCGTAGGGCACCTTGTCCGACAACTCGAGCTTGAAGTCGTCGATCGGCATCTTGAGCCCGCTCGAGCGCGCGATCTCCTGGAGCAGGAGCCTGTGATACGCGTCCGCCGGCGCGGCGTAGTGGTCGTTGTTGATCGGCTGGTCCGGCAGGATCTTGTCCCAGAGATTGACGCGCTGTTGTCCGGTCATCGTTCCAGTGTCTCGCTTCTTCCTTGAGGGATCGGTCTATTTCGGTCGCCGCGGGCTAGGCCGTGCCGGCCGCGGGGGACGGCGGAGCGTAGCACCCGACGCAGAATCCCGGGAGGCGCCCGTCGAGATGGGCCTGGCGGAAGGCCCGGAAGGCCTCGCCGTGCCAGACCTTCATGAACTCGCCGGCCTCGCCGAGGTCGTCGTCGATCTGCGCCACGTCGGGATTGCCGATGAAGCAGCACGGCACGACCCTGAGGTCGGACGCGACATAGGCGCGCTCGAACGGCCAGGGGCAGATCGTCTCGGGCGAGCCGAGCCGGTATTTCTCGGTCACGTTCCAGAAGCGCACGCGCACGCCCAGGCGTTCGCCGCGCGCAACCAGGGCCTCCAGCGCCTCGGGCTCCAGGCTCTGCTCGGCCGAGGCGGCGTGGTTGCGCTCGTGCCAGGTGTCGATGCCCCAGTCCGAGAGCTCCAGCGAAAAGACCTGGTTGGTGAAGCCGAGCTCGGCCGCGAGATCGACCAGCGCGGCGAGCTGGTGCTGGTTTCCCCGCTGCACCACCGTCCACATCTTGGTGCGCTCGACGCCCTGCGCGCGCTGGTAGGCGTTGAGCGCCTTCACGTTGGCCATCACCCGCGCGAACTTGCCGCCGCGCCGGATCGCCTCGTAGACCTCCGCAGTCGCGCCGTCGATCGAGACCTGCACCTCGTTGACGCCGGAATCGATCAGCTTGCGGCCGTTGTCATTGAGGTGCAGCAGCGATCCGTTGGTCGTGGTGCGGACCCAGATGTGCCGCGCCCGCGCGTAGCGGATCATGGCGAAGAAATCGTCGCGCTGCAGCGTCGGCTCCCCGATGCCCTGCAGCTTGATCTCGAGCAGGCCCGGCTGGGCGTCGATGAGCTGCTTGAAGGAGTCCAGCGTCATGTCCTGCGCGCGCTTGCCGTGCGGCCAGTCGCCGACGACGCACATCGTGCAGCGGAAGTTGCAGCGGCTGACATTCTCGATGTCCAGCTTGATCGGCGCGTAGTCGATCTCGGCCGCGCGGCGCCCTGCGGCCTGATACCGGCGATAGTTCTCCCGGCAGGCCTCCGACCGCGCGAGCGCGAGGTCACGCTCCCGGCGATAGGCCGTCAGCCCCGCCGCCGGCTCGGGTGCCGGCAGGGCCCTCAGGCGCTCGCGTCGCCCCGCGTCCAGCATGTCCTGCCCGGCCATTGGATCACCTCGTCTGCCGCTGGCGGTTGTACCCGTGCCCGCGCCCGGCGGACAGCGCATTTTATGCCGTTCGGCGAGGCATTGCTTGATGCAGGTCAATCCTCGGCCGATTCGGGTCAGGCCTCGCCGGCGTAGCGGTCCAGCATCGGGCCGATTTCCATCGGCCGGTAGCCGTACGCCGCCACGGCGCGGCGCGAATCGAGGGTGAAGGCGCCCTTGCCGGCCGTACGCACCTCTACCGGTACGGCCGGCCCAAGCCTCGCCCGCAGGCGTTCGACCGCGCCGCGGATCGTCATCTGGCCCGCCGCGCCCAGCACCAGCATGTCGAAGCCCTGCCAGCCCTTTTCCAGCACGGTCGCGACGAAGGCGGCGAGATCGGCGCTGTGCACCGCGTTGTTGAAGGGCGAGTCGGGGTTGAAGATCGACACCGGCTGGCCAGCCTTCAACTTGTCCGCCGCGACCGCCAGGAAATTGCGCTTGGCGCCGGGCCCGATGACCGCCGGCAGGCGGAGGGCAAGCCCGGCAAGCCCTGGAGCCGCCTCCCGGAGCATGGCCTCGCCGACCAGCTTGGTCATGCCGTAGACGTCCGGGTTGGCGACCGGCGTCGCCTCGTCGACCGACCCGGACTTGATGTCGCCGAACGCTGACATGCTGGAACAAAAAATGAACTTCGCGGCGCCCGCAACCTTGGCGGCACCGATGAGCCGCCGCGTCGCCTCGACATTGTCGCGCGCCATGGCCTCGGCCGAGACGCCCGTCCAGGCCGAGGTCGCGGCGGCATGGACCACCGCATCGACCGGACCGGGGAGCGCCGACAGCTCGGCCAGGTCGAGCGCGACCAGGCGTGGCGCCGGCGGCGCGAAGGGCGTCGGCAGGGTCGCGCGGTAGGCCGCCACGACGTCAAACCCGCGCCGCGCCAGGTCGGCGGCCAGCGCCCGCCCGAGGAATCCGCCTGTTCCGGTGACGAGGACGCGCATCGCCGGGCGTCGTCCCGCGACCGGCTCAGGCGATCGCGGCGTGGATGCGGTCGGTCGCGATGCCGTGCGCCGCCAGCAGGTCGTCGTGGCTGCCGTAGTTGTGGATGAAGGCGTCCTGGAGCGTGAAGGTGTGCAGCGCGCAGCTCGCCTTGACGTCCCAGGCGATCTGCTTGGTCTGCGGCGCCAGCCCGCCCTGCGGCACGTGCTCCTCGATCACCACGACCTTCTTGTGCCGCTTCAGGGCCTCGGCGATGCCCTGGCGGTCGAGCGGCTTCATCGTGTGGACCGAGACCAGCGACACCGACTTGCCCTCGGCCTGCAGCCGGTCGGCGAGTTCGGCCGCCTTCTTCATGATGACGCCGTAGCTGAGGATGCACACATCGGTGCCGCGGCGCAGGTAGCGGATCTTGCCGAACTGGAACGGCTCGGCCGCGTCCTTGGTCAGCACCGGCTCGCCGGCCTTGCCGATGCGCAGGTAGGTCGGCCCCTGGCTCTTCTCGGCGCACCACGCAGTGGCGTCGGTGCACTCCAGCGGGTCGCAGGGCGCCAGGATCTGCATGTTCGCCAGCGCGCCGGCAATCGCGATGTCCTCCTGGGTGTGGTGCGTGCCGCCGAGCGTGGAATAGATCACGCCGGCGCCCATGCCCACCACCGTCACCGGCAGGTTCTGGTAGCACAGATCGTCGCGCACCATCTCGAACGGGCGGTAGAGCGAGAAGGTGGCGATGGTGTAGGCGAAGGGCCGGTTGCCCTTCAGCGCCAGCCCGGCGCAGATCCCGATCATGCTCTGCTCGGCGACGCCGACATTGATGAAGCGCTCGGGATACTCGGTCGAGAACTTCGACATGCTGCCGGCCGGCGAGATGTCGGCTACGACGATGTAGACCTTCGGGTTCCTGGTCGCGGCCTGGTAGAGGGCCTCGGAAAACGTGTTCCTCATGACCGCACCATCGCTTCCAGTTCCTTCACCGCCTGCTCGTATTCCTGCTTGTTCGGCGAGCGGTAGTGCCAGATCGGCACGTTCTCCATGTAGCTGACGCCCTTGCCCTTGGTGGTGCGCGCCACGACCATCAGCGGCTTGCCGCCCTTGCGCTGCGTCACGGCCTCGAAGAGCGCCTTGGAATCGTGGCCGGCGGCCTCGACCGACTCCCAGCCGAAGGCAGTGAACTTTTCGACCAGCGGATAGAAGGTCGGATGCGTGTCCGAGGTCTTCCCCAGGCTCTGGAAGTTGTTGTAGTCGAGGAAAGCGACGATGTTGTCGCAGCCGAGCGACGAGGCCATCAGCACGGCTTCCCAGGTCGAGCCTTCCTGGACCTCGCCGTCGCTGAGCACGGTGTAGATCTGGCCGCCGGTCTTGCTGGTCTTCTCCGCCAGCGCCATGCCGACCACCATCGACAGGCCGTGGCCGAGCGAGCCGGTGGCCGCGACGATGCCCGGGTTGCCGTGGTCGGGATGCACGCCCAGGCGCCCGCCCGGCGTGCAGTAGGCGTCCATGTCGGCGCGGCTGAGGATGCCGAGGTCTTCCAGGATCGCGTACTGGATCATGCAGCCATGGCCCTTCGACATCAGGAAGGTGTCGAGGAAGCTGCCGTCGGGCTTGCGCCGCATCAGGCCGAAATAGATCAGGTCGACGATCTCGGTGCAGGAATAGGCCGAGCCGATATGCAGCGCCGAGACGCGCTGCGACATGTCGAGGATGCGGCGGCGGAACTTCAGGCAGCGCGCCTTGGCGGCCGCCGGGTCGATGCTGTTGGTCAGGGTCGCGGATGCGGTCGCGGTCATTCCAGGGCCATCCCTAAACCAGGGTCCAGTAGTAGTCGCCGGTATACCCGGCCTCGGCGAAGATCTTCTTCCAGCCGTCCGGGTAGTCGTGGGTGTAGGCGGTCAGCACCCAGCTCAGGAAGATATCGCGCTGCTCCGGCGTGTGGTAGCTGTCGACCTGCACATAGGCCTTGCCGTCGCGTGTCACGCGCTGGATCTCCCTCAGCGCCTCGATGCACTCCGCGCGCGGCAGGTTGTGGATCGTGTTGATGCTGACCACCGCGTCGAAGCTGGCGTCCGGGAAGGGCAGCTTCTTGGCGTTGCCGAGATGCAGGCGGCCGACGACCTCGGGCTCGCATTTCATCATCGCGTATTCCGAGATATCGAGGCCGAACGCGTCGAGCCCCGGGCAGGCCTTCATGAAGTCCTTCACCAGGAAGCCCTTGGCGCAGCCCACGTCGAGCACGCGCATGCCCGGCTTCAGGCCGAAATGGGCGATGATGTCCTCGGCAATCGGGACCCAGCGCCCGTCATAGCGGAACCCGCCATAGCCGTACTCGCGCGGCCCGTCGAAATACTCGAAGCCGTACTGGCGCGAGATGCGTATGTGCTCGTCCGTCTTGGCCGCGCTGCGGCTCTGCACGTTGCGCTTGCTCTGCGGGTAGCGACGCAGCAGGTTTACTTCCGCCATGGCAGCGTAAATGTCCAATATTGCAGGGATTTATTGAGTCCCGCGCGGGCGGCGACCCGGTCGGGTGTAGCCCAAAGTGCCGGGGCTGGCAACCCTTGGGACGCTAGGTTCACGCCGCGCCCGCGCCCAGCGTGTAGCGCATCAGCCCGGCCTTGGCGCAAGCCTCGGCGTCGAGCACGGCATAGGGATCGAGCAGCACCCGGCCGCGCATCGCCTTGGCGATGGCCGCGGGATCGAGCTTGCGGAACTCGGGCCAGGGCGTCATCACCGCCAGCACGTCGGCGCCGGCGCAGGCCGCCAGCGCGGTGTCGGCGCCGTGCGCGTTGGGATGCGGCGCGGCGGCGACCGGTACGACCGGGTCGTAGGCCCGCACGGCGAAGCGGCCGAGATGCCGGAGGAAGGCGAAGGACGGCGAGTTCTTCGTCGAGTGGGTGTTTTCCTTGTAGGCCAAGCCCAGCACCGCGATCGCCGGGTCGGGCATCTGCGGCAGCACCGCGCGCTCCAGCGTGCGCCAGGCCCACTCGCGCCGGTGCTGGCTGTTGGCGATCCACGCCTTCACCACCCCGGCATCGCTGCCGATGCGCTCGGCGATGCGGCAGACCGTCGCCAGGTCGCGCTCGAGATTGCCGCCGGCGATGCCGAGGCCCGGGGAGAGGTACGAGTACTGGCCGATGCGCCGGTCCAGCTTCAGCGCCGGGACGATCTCGTGCCAGGCGGCGCCGATCCCCTCGCACAGCTCGGCCAGCGTGTTGGCGACGCTGACCGACGACACCAGGCAGCAGTTGATCGCGATCTTGGCGAGCTCAGCGCTCTCGTAGCGCATGACCAGGATCGGGCAAGAGAAGGCGTCGAGATAGGCCTGGAAGGCCTGCGGGAGCTTCCGGTCCGGCGCCGGCGCGCCGACGATGTAGCGCTCGGGATGCAGCGCGCGCTCGATCGCGCGGCCGAAGATCAGCGTCTCCACCTGATAGTAGAGGTTGAGCCCGGGCCGCTGGCGCGCGCGGGTGAAGCCGGGCGGCACCTGACTCAGCACGACCAGGATCGCATCGGGCCGCAGGCCGCCGCGCACCGCGGTCAGCAGCGCGTCGATGCCCTCGAGGTCGCTGCGCCCCTCGTCGTCGGTCGGCACGTCGGGCGCCACGTACACGACGTCGCAGCGCTTCAGCGCCTGGACGTCGGAGGTGAACTCCAGCCGCGCGGCGTTCTTGGTCCGCAGCTCAGCCAGGTCGGGCTCGATTACGGGCAATTCGCCCTTCGCAAGACGCGCGCAGAGCGCCGCATCGGGATCGAAGCAGACCGTCTCGAAGCCGCGCTCGGCGGCGGCGACCGCGGAGTTGAGGCCGAGATGCGTCATCCCGGCATAGCCGATCACGGGCCGGCTCATGCCGACGCTGCCGCGATCGCGTCATGGCCGAGGCGGCGCAGCGTGCGGCTGAGCCACAAGTCGCCCGACAGGTCGGTTTTTGCGCCGCCGGCGCAGAGCGCCTTGAAATGCGCGTACTCGGCTTCCCAGGTCGGGTCGTCCTGGACCAGGGTCACGCTTTCCTCGGGCGGCCTTCCACTCGGCAGGACGCGCGTGCGCAGGGTAAAGGTGCTCGGGCCCCACTTGCACAGCGAACGGATATGCGCCGTGCCGTTCTCGGCCAGCACGTCGCAGGTGAAGTGGTTGCGCCACTGCAGCAGTGTCATCTCCAGCTCGATCTTCGGCCGGGAGGCTTCGGACGCGATCACCACGTGGTCCGGTGCGCGGTTCTCGAACCGGCTGGCGGAGACGACGCGGAAATCCTCCGCCAAGTCGCCGAACCAGAAGCGCGAGGTGTCGAGCAGGTGCGAGCCGAGATCGGGCAGCACGCCGGCCTCGGTGTCGCGCCAGGCTGACTCGCGTACCAGCCGCGCCGTGCCGTTGCCGTAGAACATGCGGCAGCGGTAGATCCG
>JAEULC010000215.1 GCA_016792605.1 Rhodospirillales bacterium | reverse complement strand
TCCCCCGGCGTCCGGCGCCGCGTCCGCCCACGACCCTGCAGGAGGCAACGATGAGCCACACCCTGACCAAGTCCGTCCCGGCGCTCGCGCCCACGACCAGCTTCGTGCAGCGCGTGCAGCAGTACTTCGCCACGCGCCGCGCGCTGATGGAGGTGCGGTCGCTCGACGAGCGCATGCTGCGCGACATCGGCCTCGACCAGGCCCAGGTCGAAGCCGCGGTCCGCGGCAAGCTCTAGGAAGAAACCGGCAGGCGGCGGGCTAGCCGCTGTTTCGCAAGCCCGCCGCCACGCCCTTGATTCTCAGATGCACACCCTGCAGCACGCGCTCGTCCTGGTCGCCGGACCGGTGGCGTTTCAGAAGCGCGATCTGCACGTGGTTGAGCGGGTCCAGGTAGGCGAAGCGGTTGCGGATCGAGCGCGCGAGCAGCGGGTTCGATTCCAGCAGCTCGGCTTGGCGCGTGATCGCGAGCAGGGCGTCGATCGACTGGCGCCATTCCGCCTTGATCCGGTCGAAGATCCGCCGGCGTAGCCCTTCGTCGGCGACCAGCGCGGCGTAGCGCTCGGCGATGGCGATGTCGCTCTTCGCCAGCACCATGTCCATGTTCGACAGCAGCGTGCGGAAGAACGGCCATTCGCGCTGCATGGTCTGCAGCGTCGCCATGCCGTCCTTCGGGCGATCTTTCAGGAACTGGGCGATCGCGCTGCCAAACCCGAACCAGCCCGGCAGCATCAGCCGGCACTGCGCCCAGCTGAACACCCAGGGGATCGCGCGCAAATCCTCGATCTTGCGCGAGTTCTTGCGGCTCGCGGGGCGGCTGCCGATGTTCAAATTGGCGATCTCGCCGATCACCGTCGATTCCCAGAAGTACTGCTCGAACCCCTCGGTGTCGTAGACCAGGCCGCGATAGGCCTGGAACGCGTTCTCCGACAGCTCGGCCATGATGCCCAAGTGCTCGGGCCGGGGCTGCGGCTGGTCGCCCTGCAAAAGCGTCGCCTCCAGCGTCGCGGCGGCGAGGATCTCCAGGTTGCGGCGGCCGACCTCCGCGTTGGAGAACTTGGCGGCGATCACCTCGCCCTGCTCGGTGATGCGGATCGAGCCCTGCACCGCGCCCGGCGGCTGGGCCAGGATTGCCTGGTAGCTGGGCCCGCCGCCGCGGCCGACCGAGCCGCCGCGGCCGTGGAACAGGCTGAGCCGCACGCCGTGCTTCTTGAACACGTCGACCAGCGCGATCTCGGCCTTGTAGAGCTCCCAGGTCGAGGTCAGGTAGCCGCCGTCCTTGTTGCTGTCGGAATAGCCGAGCATCACTTCCTGGAACAGGCCGCGGCCCTCGATCAGGCGGCGGTAGTCGGCGAGCGCCAGCAGCCGGTCCATCACCGGGCCGGCATTGCGCAGGTCGCCGATGGTCTCGAACAGCGGCACGATGTTGACGTCGAGCTGGCCGGTGTCGGGCCGCAGCAGGCCGCACTCCTTGCACAGCAGGGCCACCTCGAGAATGTCCGATGCGTCGTCGGTCTTGGAGATGACGTAATTCTCGATCGCCGCCTTGCCGTAGCGCTGCTGCGCCTCGGCCGCTGCGCGCACGATCGCCAGCTCGCCGGTCGTCTCCTCGGAATACTGCAGGAAGGGCGAGACCAGCGGCCGCACCGTCTTGATCTCGCGCAGCAGCAGTTGGACGCGCTCGGCCTCCGGCAGCTTGCGGTAGTTCGTGCCCGGCGCGGCGGCTTCCAGCAGCTCGGCGACCACGCGCTCGTGCACGTCGGAGTTCTGGCGCAGGTCGAGCGTGGCCAGGTGGAAGCCGAAGACGTCGACCGCGCGGCGCAGGTGGCGCAGGCGTCCGCGCGCGATCGCGCCCGACTTGCCGGAGACCAGCGAGTCGTGGATCACCTGCAGGTCGGCGGAAAGCTCGGCCGCGCTGTCATAGGCCGGGGCGTCGCCCACGGGATGATGCGCGGATTCCAGCCCGGCGATGTTGAACGCGGTCTGCGCCAGACGGGCGTAGAGCCCGGTGATGGCGCGGCGATAGGGCTCATCCTGGCGCTGGGCGCTGCGGTCGGGCGAGGCGGCGCAGAGGTCGCGCAAGCCGGGCGTGACGGGCGTGGAGCGCGCGTCGATCGACAGCTCGCCGCCGAGCCGGTGCAGCTCCTCCAGGTAGAAGCCCAGGGCGCGGCGGCTCTGCAGCACCAGCGTCTGGCGCAGCACGTCCGATGTCACGAAGGGGTTGCCGTCGCGGTCGCCGCCGACCCAGGAACCCAGGCGCAGGAAGCTCTTGCGCTCGAGGCCCGCCCAGTCCTTGTTCGCGGCGGCGAGCTTGTCCTCCAGCTCCTCGTAGAAGCGCGGCAGCTCGTTCAGGAACGTGTAGTCGTAGAACGACAGGAAGTTGTTGACCTCGTCGATTACGCGCAGCCGCGTGCCACGCAGGATCGAGGTCTGCCACAGCGTCAGCACCACGCGGCGCAGCGCCTTGCGGTTCTGCGTCAGCTCCTCTGGCGTGAACCGCATCCGGTCGCGCTCGGCCAAGAGGCGCGCGATCTCCATCTCGCGGTCGATGGCGCTCTTGCGCCGGACCTCGGTCGGGTGCGCGGTCAGCACCGGGCGCACCTGCGCGGTAGCGAAGAACTTCTCCAGCGTGTCGCGCGTCACGCCGGAATCGCGCGCATGGGCCAGCGCATAGGCCATCGTGCCCTCGCGCGGCGCCGATCCGCCGATCGCGTGCGCGCGGGTGCGCCGGATGTGATGTTGGTCCTCGGCGATGTTGGCGAGGTGCGAGAAGTATCCGAAGGCGCGGATCAGCTTGATCGCGTCGCCGGCCTCGATCCCGGCCATGGCCTGGGTCAGGTCGCCCAGCGCCTGCGCGTCGCGGTCGCGGTGGAAGCGCACCGAGGTCTGGCGCACCCGCTCGACCAGGTCGAACACCTGGTCGCCCTCCTGCGCCTTCACCGTCTCGCCCAGGATGCGGCCGAGCAGGCGGATGTCGTAGCGCAGCGGCGCGTCCTTGTCCGGGCTATCGTCGTTCATGGTTGGGGACTTCCGGCGGGCGAGGGTGGCGGGTGTGGCGATGATAGCAGGTGGATCGCGGTGCGCCAGGATATGCTACGCTGGGCTTTGCGCCGCCGGAGACCCTGCATGCAGATCGCCGTCCTGACCTTCGACCGGTTCAACGAGATCGACAGTTTTGTCGTCTCGAACCTCTTGAACCGCGTGCCGGGCTGGCGCGCCTTCATCACCGGGGCGACGGCGCGGATCGAGTCGCGCAACGGCGTGCTGGTGGACGCGCAGAAGAAGCTGGAATTCATGGCCGAGGCCGACGCGGTCGTGATCGGCAGCGGCATGAAGACGGACGAGATCGCGCGCGATCCCGTGCTGCTGGCGCGGATCCGGCTCGACCCGGCGCGGCAGCTCGTCGCCGCGCAGTGCTCGGGTGCGCTGGTGCTGGGGGCGCTTGGTCACTTGAAGGGCCTGCCGGCCTGCACCGACCAGTACACAAGGCCGCTGGTGGAGAAGGCGGGGATCGAGGCATTGACCGACCGCGCCTTCGTCGCCCATGGCAATTTGGCGACGGCCGGCGGCTGCCTGTCCGCGCCGCTGATCGCCGCCTGGATGATCGCGCGCCGCCAGGGCATCGCCGAGGCCGAGCGGGTGCTGGACAGCGCCGCGCCGGTCGGCGACGCGCCGGCCTATGTCGCGCGGGCCGTGGCGGCGATCCGACCCTACCTGGCGAAGGCGGCCGACGCCGCCTAGACCGGCCACTCCCCCGTCGCTGCGAGCTGCGGCGCGTAGACCGGGCGCGACCAGCGCAGCGGCAGGGCGCCGGGGACCAGGCGGCC
>JAEULC010000480.1 GCA_016792605.1 Rhodospirillales bacterium | reverse complement strand
AATTCCCGTCTGGCGCGCCAGCGAGAAGTCCTCGATGTCCTGGAGCCTCAGGTCGCGGTGCTGGGCCAGGCTCATCGGCTCGATCTTGCGATAGAGCAGCGGCAGCGGCGCTGCCGGCTTGTCGGTGGGTTCGCCCGCCATCGATCTTCCTTTCCTGAGGCCAAGTCGCGAACGCTACAGGCCAATTCGCGTTTGGCGCTTCTCAGCCCGGCGAATACCTGAAATGCTTGGCGCCGTCCATGGGCCGGGTGGCATTTCCCGGCGGCCGACCCGTTCCTCCACCGGCGCCGTATCGCATTTTCATGACACGCTTCTTCCGCCCGATCCTGCCGGTCCTGCTCGGCGTCGTCGCCATGGAGCTGGCGCTGGGCGCCATGGGTCCGCTGATCGGCGTGCAGCTGGTCCAGCGCGGCACCGCCAACTGGCTGATCGGCGCCGTCACCTCGGCCTATTTCGTGGGGTTTCTGGTTGGGTCGCTGACCTGCCACAAGGTGATCGACCGCGTCGGGCATATCCGCGCCTTCTGCGTCTTCGCCGTCATCGCCACCAATTTCACCCTGCTGTTCATCCTGCTGCCCTCGGCCTGGGCGTGGATCCTGCTGCGCGCCGTGGTCGGCTACTCGCTGGCCGGGCAGTTCCTGGTGATCGAGAGCTGGCTCAATGACAAGGCGAGCTCCGAGACGCGCGGCCGGGTCTTCGCCACCTACCTGGTGCTGTCCTGGGGCTTCAGCGGCGTCGGGCCGCTGCTCTTGAACGTGGTCGATCCCACCAGCTCGATCCTGTTCGTGGTGGTGGCGATGGGCTTTGCCGCGGCGCTGCTGCCGCTGGCGCTCACCCGCACCGGCAATCCCGAGATCGGCGAGCGCAGCCATTTCAGCGTCGGCAAGCTGTTCCGCGTGTCGCCGCTGGGCGTGACCGCGTGCTTCGGCGCCGGCCTGGTCAACGCCGCCTTCTACGGCCTGGCGCCGGTCTACGTGCAGGGAATCGGACTCAGCCCCAGCCACCTGTCCTTCCTGGTCACGGCGGCGATCATGGGCGGGCTCCTGGCGCAGTTCCCGATCGGCGGCTTCGCCGACAAGCTCGGCCGCCGCCCGGTCATGCTGGGGGCGCTGGTCGTGGCGCTGGCGCTGGCCGCGGTCATGCTGGTGACGCGTCCGGGCTTCACCGTGCTGATGGCGCTGTTCTTCGCCTATGGCGGGGCCACGGCGCCGCTCTACGCGCTGGGCGTCGGCCAGACCAACGACTATATCGAGCGCCGCGACTTCGTCGCCGCCTCGGGCGGGCTGCTCTTCGCCTGGGCGCTGGGCGCCTCGGCCGGCCCGAACCTGGGCGCTGCGATCATCGAGTGGGTGGGGCCGAAGGGCCTGTTCTACTACCTGATCGGCGTGCTCGGCGTGGTCGCGCTGTTCACCGTGTTCCGCATGCTGAAGCGCCCCGCGCCGCCGGCAGCCCAGCAGAGCCGGTTCGTCGCCGCCTCGCCCGACACGACCCGCGCGCCGATCCTGGACCCGCGCGGCGACCAGAAGGCCTAGCCAATGCCTTCCGGCCCGATTGCCGCCAAGAACGACCCGATCCGCGGCATCCTCTTGATCGTGTCGGCGATCGCGCTGTTCGTGGTCATGGACGCGACCGCCAAGTATCTCAGCCACTATCTGCCGGTCATGCAGATCGTGTGGGCGCGCAACACCTTCGCGCTCGTCTTCATGGCGCTGATGCTGCGCCGCCACCACCCGATCCTGATGCTGCGCAGCGCCGCGCCGAAGCTGCAGGCCGTGCGGTCGCTGCTGCTGTTCCTGTCGACCTACTTCTTCTTCGCCGCCATCCACTACATCCCGTTGGCCGACGCCTCGTCGATCAGCTTCGTGTCGCCGCTGATGGTGACGGCCCTGTCGGTGCCGATCCTGGGCGAGAAGGTCGGCATCCGGCGCTGGATCGCGATCGCGGTCGGCTTCATCGGCGCGCTGATCATCATCCGCCCCGGCCCCGGCCTGCTGCAGAGCGCCGCGATCCTGCCGCTCGGCTCGTCCCTCTGCTTCGCCTTCTACCAGCTCGCCACGCGCGTGCTGGCGACCCGCGACCACGCCTACACCACCACCATGTGGTCGCCGCTGGTCGGCGCGGCGCTGACCACGGCGATGATGCCATTCCTGTGGGTCGCCCCGACCTGGCAGCAATGGGGCCTGATGCTGGTGATCGGGGCGCTCGGCGGGTTCAGCCATTTCGTGCTGATCAAGGCCTATGAATACGCCGCGCCCTCGATCCTGGCGCCCTTCGCCTACACCAACCTGATCTGGTCGGTGTCGATCGGCTTCCTGGTGTTCGGCGACCTGCCCGACCAGTACACCGCCATCGGTGCGGCCATCATCGTCGCCAGCGGCCTCTACACCCTCTACCGCGAGCGGGTGCGGCGGCGGGAATCCCAGATTCCGACCCCGCCAAGCACGTCTTGACCGGGCCGCAATTGCGCCGCTAAGTCAGGGCCATGTTCGGACTGAGCGCCACGAAACTGCTGCTGCTGGCCCTGGTGATCGCCGCGGTCTGGTACGGCTACAAGCACCTGACCGGGTCGGACGCGGCCAAGGACAAGGTCGGCGCCAAGCCGGACGCCGACCCCGTCCCGGGAAGCGAGCCCGGCGCGATCGAGGACATGGTCCGCTGCCCCGCCTGTGGCGCCTACCGGGCGAGCGGTATCCCGGCCTGCAGCACGCCCGGCTGCAGCGGGAAGGCCTGATTTCCGCGTCATTTTGCCCCGTTTTACCCCTGGGTCGCCCCGTCTCGATCCCTTGACCCTGGGGGGGCCGGTCATTATGGTGCGCCGCACCTAAAAATCGTGGATTTCCCTAGCGATGGCCGACCGTCCCCCGGTCCCGCAACCCAATGCCAAGGGTTCCAGCGCCCGGCCCCCCAGCTTTCAGGAACTCATCCTGCGGCTCCAGACCTTCTGGGCCGGGCATGGCTGCGTGATCCTGCAGCCCTATGACATGGAGGTCGGCGCCGGCACCTTCCACTGGGCGACGACGCTGCGTGCGCTCGGGCCCGAGGCCTGGAACGCCGCCTATGTCCAGCCCTCGCGCCGCCCAAAGGACGGGCGCTATGGCGACAACCCGAACCGGCTGCAGCACTACTACCAGTTCCAGGTGATCCTGAAGCCCTCGCCGCCGAACAGCCAGGAACTCTACCTGGACTCGCTGCGCGCGCTGGGCATCGACCCCATGCTGCACGACATCCGCTTCGTCGAGGACGACTGGGAAAGCCCCACGCTGGGCGCCTGGGGCCTGGGCTGGGAAGTGTGGTGCGACGGCATGGAGGTCAGCCAGTTCACGTATTTCCAGCAGGTCGGCGGCATCGACTGCGAGCCGGCCTCGACCGAGCTGACCTACGGGCTCGAGCGCCTGGCCTGCTACATCCAGGGCGTCGACAGCATCTACGACCTGGACTGGAACGGCGCCGGCGTCACCTATCGCGACGTCTATCA
>JAEULC010000199.1 GCA_016792605.1 Rhodospirillales bacterium | reverse complement strand
ACCTCGGCCGATTCGCCCATCTTCATCGGCTTGGCCGCGATCTTGTTCATCGCGCGGACCAGCCCGAAGCCCGATTCGTAGTCGTAGCCGACGATCTCGGCCGGCACCTTGCGCCCGTCGCGCGCCGTCAGCTCGACCCGGTCGGCCTCGAGAATCACGTAGCCGATGGTGACGATCAGGCCGCTGGCGTCGATCAGGATCCCGGTGCCCTCGCGCTCCGGCCCCAGGGTCTTCGCCGAGCGCGCGTCGGGCGGCACGAAGGTCTTCACCTTCACGATCGCCTGCAGCAGCTCGTCCATGTTGGGCGTGTCGGCGGCGTGGGAAGTCCCCGTGACGCTGGGCGCCAGCGCCAGGAACAGCGCGGCGGCAGCGAAGCTGCGCAAGGCCAGGATGGTGCGACGAAACATCGGCAAATCCCCCGTTCGTCAGATCCGTCAGCGATGCTAGCACCCCGGTCGGGGCGGCACTATGGGCTGGATGGCGCACCCACAGGCATGTGATTGGCCGTTTTCAAGGCACTGACGGGCGCTGGCGCGAACGCTATAAGCCTTTGTCGCCGCCCTTCACGGAGCTCCTCCACGATGTGGACCATCCTGCTGCTCGTCGCCTCCAACGTGTTCATGACCTTCGCCTGGTACGGCCACCTGCGCTACACCAGCGTGCCGCTGTGGCAGGCGATCCTGGTGAGCTGGGGCATCGCCTTCTTCGAGTACTGCCTGATGGTGCCGGCCAACCGCTGGGGCTACGGCGACTTCACCGTGGTGCAGTTGAAGACGATCCAAGAGGTCATCACCCTGATCGTCTTTTCGCTGTTCGCGGTATTCTTCATCGGCGAGGCGATTCGCTGGAATCACCTGGCCGCCTTCGGTTGCCTGGTCGCGGCGGTCTATCTGGTGTTCAAGCACTGATCGGCAGTTGGGTCGGGCGCGGCGATCTGTTATACTAGTATTTCAGATGACCGACCTGGCCCACACCGCCGATGCCGGGCCGCCGGGCGACGCCTTCGCCGGCACGCGCATCGACCGCAAGCTGCCGACCGCGCCGCAGGTCTACGACCGGCTGCGGGCGCTGATCGTTTCGCTGGCCGTGCCGCCCGGCGCCAGCCTGTCGCCGGCCATGGTCGCCAAGCGCCTGGGCCTGTCCTTGACCCCGGTGCGCGAGGCGCTGCTGAAGCTGGAGGAGGAGGGGCTGGTCGACATCATCCCCCAGTCCGGCACGCGGGTGTCGCGGATCGGCGTGCAGCGCGCGCGCGAGGCCCATTTCCTGCGCGTGTCGGTGGAGCTCGAGGTGGTGCGCCGGGCGGCGGGCATGCCGGCGCGGCCCGAAATCGAGGCGCTGAAGGCGATCCTCGCGCGCCAGGGGGCGGCGCTGGAGCGCGGCGACATGACCGAGTTCATCGCGCAGGACCACGAGTTCCACCGTTCGCTCTGCGAGATCGCCGGGGTCGGTGGCCTGTGGGCCTTCATCCGCACCCGTTCGGGCCAGCTCGACCGCCTGCGCCACCTCCACCTGCCGACGCCGGGCAAGACCAGGAGCGTGATCGAGGAGCACAAGCGGATCCTGCGCGCCGTCACCCAGGGCAATCCCGAGGAGGCCCAGAAGCACCTGCGCGCCCATCTCTCCGGCACGCTCGCCCAGGTCGAGACGCTGCAGCGCCTGCACCCGACCTATATCGGCGCGTAGCGCACCGCTACATCGCGAGATTGGGCAGCAGCAGGACCGACTGCGGCACTAGGCTCAAGAAGGCCAGGAACGCCAGCATCGCCCAGATGAACGGCAGGGAGACGCGCACGAACTCCTCGAAGCTGCACTTCAGGATTCCGCAGACCGTGTACATGATGACGCCGACCGGCGGCGTGTTGCCGCCGAAGGTGATCAGGATGACCATCACCACCCCGACATGCACGGGGTCGAAGCCCTGTTCGAGCAGCGCCGGCATCAGGAGCGGGGTCAGGAGCAGCACGTTGACCGTCGCCTCCATCACCATGCCGGCGACGAACAGGATGAGCAGCACCAGGAGCAGGGTGACGTAGGGCTGGTCGATCGCGGTCAGGATCTCGCTCAAGGCCTGCGGCGCCTGCTCGATGATGATGACATGGCCCAGCGCCGCGGCCATGACGATGATCAGCATCACCATGCCGATGTCCTGCACCGAATGGCCGAGAGTCTCCTTGATCCGCGCCCAGGTGAGCTCGCGGTAGATGAACAGGCCCACGACCAGCGCGTAGGCGACGACCACGGCGCCGGCCTCGGTGGCGGTGAACGCGCCGAAGCGGAAGCCGGCCAGCAGGAACACCGGGAACATCAGCGCCCAGAAGCATTCCCTCGCGCTGGCCAGCACCTCGCCGAGGCTCGGCCGCTCCGGCAGCTCGGGTGCGTAGCCCTCGCGCCGCGCGATCACCGCCGTGACGCCCATGATCACCGCGGTCATCAGCAGGCCCGGGATGACGCCGCCCATGAGCAGCTTGCCGACCGAGACCTCGTTGACGAAGCCGAACAGCACCAGGCCGATCGAGGGCGGGATGGTGGCGGTGATGACCGAGGAGAAGGCGATGACGCTGGCGGCATAACCCTTGGTGTAGCCGCGCTGCAGCATGGCGGGGCCGAGGAGCCGCGCTTCCATCGCCGCGTCGGCCACGGCCGAGCCGCAGATCCCGCCCATCAGCATCGACAGCACGACCGCGACCTGGGCGAGCCCGCCCGCCATCCAGCCGGTCAAAAGCCGGGCGAAGCGCAGCAGGCGCTCGGTGATGCCGCCGGTGTTCATCAAATTGCCGCCGAGAATGAAGAACGGCACGGCGAGCAGCGGGTAGGACTGGGTCACGTCGTACATGCGCTGGATCGCGACCGAGGCCGGCATGTAGTCGGAGAACAGGAAGGCCGGCGCCGCGGCCATCGCCAGGGCGAAGGCGACCGGGAGGTTCATCGCCAGGAACAGCGCGAACAAGCAACCGACGAGGGTCAGCATCACATCACCTCGCGCGCCGTGCCCTGGGCGCGCCGGCCGCGGATGCGGGCCAGCGCCTGCTCGGCCGTGGTCACCAGCATCAGCGCGAAGCCGACCGGCAGCGCCGCGGTCGCCAACGCCGAGGAGACACCCAGGATCGGCAGCGGCCGCATCCCGGTCAGCACGGCGAACTTCCAGCCGAACCAGGCGAAGACGCCGAGCAGGGCCGCGACCAGGGCGTAGTCGAGGAGGTCGAGGGC
The DNA here is from genome assembly GCA_016792605.1 of Rhodospirillales bacterium. GTDB lineage: Bacteria > Pseudomonadota > Alphaproteobacteria > JAEULC01 > JAEULC01 > JAEULC01. Next base: position 5,050 of record JAEULC010000199.1, on the reverse strand, counting down.
GAAGCGCGCCCGCGCCGGCAGCAGGCCGGCCAGCATGTCGATGCTGAAATGCCCGTAGCGCTGCAGCGTGATGTCGCCGGCCAGCACGCAGAGCCAGACGAACAGCGCCTGGGTCAGCTCGATGCTCCAGATCACCGGGTGCCCGACATAGCGGCTGCCCGATGACAGGATCACCAGGACGAACAGCACGGCGAGCAGCGCCATCGCCAGTCCGCGTTCGATCGCCCGCAAGGCGTCGAGGAAGAATCGCATCGAGGCCCCCGGGGACTCGGGACAGGAAAAAGACCGGGGCGCGGCCGAGTTGCCGCGCCCCTAGTGGAAGGTCAGTTGCCGATCGCCTTGCGTGCCTGGGCGACCAGGTCGGTGAGGCCGAGCTCGCCGTAGACCGGCTGCACGGCGTTGCGGAACGGGGTCTTGTCGACCGGCGACACCTTCACGCCCTTGGCCTTGATCTCGGTGAAGATCTGGTCGGCCTGCTCGACCTTGGCCTTGAGCGCGGCGGCGCCGGACTTCTTCGCCTCTGCGACCACGACCTTGCGGTGCGCCTCGGGCAGGGATTGCAGCCACTTGTCGCTGACCACCAGGCCGCTCATCAGGAAGATGTGCTCGGTCAGCGTGATGTGGCTGACGACCTCGAACAGCTTCGCGCCGCGGATCGCCGAGGGCTGGGCCTCGGCGCCGTCGATGACGCCGGTCTGCAGCGAAGGATAGACCTCGGCCCAGGCGAGCGGCGTCGGCACCGCGCCCATCGCGCCGATAGTCTTGATCCATAAGGGCTCGCCGATCGTGCGCACGCGCACGCCCTTGAGGTCGGCCGGGGTCGCGACCGGCTTCTTGGTCAGCATGTGCCGCGCGCCCTGGTACCAGTTGAACGACAGGAGCGTCAGCCCGGTCTTGGCCTTCAGCTTGTCGTTCCACTGCTGGAAGGTCGGCGTCTCGACGAACCTGGCCAGCTCGTCGACGGTGTTGAAGGCGTAGGGCGCGACCAGCACGTTGAATTCGGGAATGTGCGGCGCCAGGCGCGATCCCTCGACGAAGGTGCCGACATTTGCGCCGGCCTGGGCCTGGTCCATCATCGCCTGGGTGTCGCCGAGCTGCGAGCTCGGGAAGACCTGCACCTCGACCTCGCCCTTGGTCGCGGCCTCGATGTCCTTCTTCATCTGCTGGGCGGCGACCATCAGTGGGTCGCCGGCGGCGAGCACGGTGCCGATGCGCAGGGTCGACTTGGCCTCTGCCAGGAACGGCGTCGCCGCGAGCAGGGCGGCCAGGGCCAGGACGGACGAACCGGTGCGGAATGATCTCATGGACGCTTCTCCCCTCGTTCTGCTTGATTGGCTAGCATACTAATATATTAGTTTGTCCCGCTCAAGCCCCAGGCTGGCCTTGACCCGCGGCGGGCGGGCGCGGATAGGTGGCCGGGTCGCGCGACGACGAGGGAAGGAACGACGAGGAATGAGCCAGATGCTGACGCCGGAGAACCGCGAGAGGCTGCGCCATGTCAGCACCGCGACGCTGACGACCGCGCTGTTCAAGCGCGGCTTCCGCAACACCTTCATGGACGGGCCGCGGCGCATCAATCCCGGTCCGTCGATGGTCGGCGAGGCCTATACGCTGCGCTACATCCCGGCGCGCGAGGACCTCGACAAGCTCGAGGGCTTCAAGGACCCGGCCCACCCGCAGCGCGCGGGCATCGAGGAATGCCCGCCGGGCCATGTCTTCGTCATCGATTCGCGCGGCGACCCGCGCGCGGCCTCGGCTGGCTCGATCCTGGTGGCGCGGCTCGCCAGGCGGGGTGCTGCGGGGATCGTGACCGATGGCGGGTTCCGCGACACCCCGGACATCGCCGAGGGCGCGATGCCGGCATTCCACGCCAGGCCCTCGGCGCCGACCAACCTGATCCGCCACCACGCCACCGACCTCAACGTGCCGATCGGCTGCGGCGGCGTGCCGGTCTACCCGGGCGACATCGTCGTCGGCGACAACGAGGGTGTCGTCGTCATCCCCGCCCATATCGCCAACGAGGTGGCGGAGGAGGCGCACGAGATGACGGCGTTCGAGGACTTCGTCATGGAGCGGGTTCAGGCCGGCGAGACCATCGTCGGGCTCTACCCGCCGACGCAGGAAAAGAACGTCGCCGCCTTCGCGGCCTGGCGCCAGCAGAAGGGCCGCTAGCGGCGCGGGGCGGTCAGCGCCTCGCCGAAGGCCTGGAACAGCTTGCGGTTGACCGCGTTGGTCTGCGGGTCGTACTCGGCGTGCCACTGGACGCCCAGCGCGAAGCCGGGCGCCCCGGCGATGCTGATCGCCTCGATCGTGCCGTCCTCCGCGACGCCCTCGACGACCACGCGCTTGCCGGGATCGAGGATGCCCTGGCCGTGCAGCGAGTTCACGCGGATCGTCTCGCAGCCCAAGAGCCGGGCGAACTCGCCGTCCGGGGTCAGGCGCACGTCGTGGCGGTCGGCGAAGATCACGGCCGGGTCGGGGTGGATCTCGCCGTTCTCCAGCCGGGGCATGCGATGGTTCATGCGGCCGGGCAGGTCGCGGATCTCGGGATGCAGCGAGCCGCCGAAGGCCACGTTCATCTCCTGCAGCCCCCGGCAGACGCCGAAGACCGGCACCCCCTTGGCCACGCAGGCCTCGACCAGGCCCAGCGCCACGCAGTCCCGCCCCTCGTCGTAGGGCTCGTGGGCGGCGCAAGGCTCGACGCCGAATCGGGTGGGATGGACATTGGCCCGGGCGCCGGTCAGCAGCACCCCGTCGACCACATCCAGCAGGGCGCCGATCTCGGTCACGTCCGGCAGGCCCGGAAACATCACCGGCAGGGCGCCGGCGACCTCGGCGACGGCGCGCAGGTTACGCTCGCCGGCCCCCTGGACGAAGAATCGCCCTTCGATATGAAACGTGTTGGCGATCACGCCCACGACCGGCTTCTTCATGCCCGTCTCAATACAAGTTTCCGATTAACGCCATCCTAGCGTGGCCGCTACGCAAGAAAAGTGCCGTCCAGGCGCTTCGTGGGTTTTCCCCAGCCGCGCGGGGTGAAACTGGCGGCGAGAGGCGCTATATCTCCGCGATGACCGATCCCCGCGCGGCGGCGGCCGCGCCCGCCCTGGATTCCCGACGCTTTCCGCACCTCGCCGGGCTGAACCCGGTGCAGCGCGAGGCCGTGGAGGCGCTCGACGGCCCGGTCCTGGTGCTGGCCGGCGCCGGCACGGGCAAGACCCGCGTCTTGACCTCGCGGCTCGTCCACCTGCTGGCGACGGCGCGGGCCATGCCGTCGCAGATCCTGGCCGTCACCTTCACCAACAAGGCGGCGTCCGAGATGCGCCACCGCGTCGAGCAGATGCTCGGCCGCCCGGTCGAGGGCTGGTGGCTCGGCACCTTCCATTCGATCGGCACGCGCATCCTGCGCCGCCATGCCGAGCTCGCGGGGCTGCGGCAGAACTTCACCATCCTCGACGCCGACGACCAGATCCGCCTCTTGAAGCAGCTCGTGGCGGCGGAGGAGATGGACGACAAGAAATGGCCGGCGCGGGTCCTGATGGGCGTGATCCAGCGCTGGAAGGACCGCGGGCTGATGCCCGAGCAGGTGACGGCGGGCGAGGACAGCGAGGTCGCCAACGGCATGGTGCTGGGCCTCTACCGCCAGTATCAGGAACGGCTGCAGACGCTCAACGCGGTCGATTTCGGCGACCTGCTGCTCTTGAACCTCAAGCTCTTCCGCGAGCATCCCGACGTGCTGGCGCAGTACCAGCAGCGCTTCCAGTACCTGCTGGTCGACGAGTACCAGGACACCAACGTCTCGCAGTATCTCTGGCTTCGGCTGCTCGCCCAGGCGCACAGGAACATCTGCTGCGTCGGTGACGACGACCAGTCGATCTATGGCTGGCGCGGCGCCGAGGTCGGCAACATCCTGAAGTTCGAGCAGGACTTCCCCGGCGCCAAGGTCATAAGGCTGGAGCAGAACTACCGCTCGACCGCGCGCATCCTGGCCGCGGCGTCGTCGCTGATCGCGCACAACCAGGAACGCCTGGGCAAGACGCTGTGGACCGACCAGGGCAGCAAGGGCGGCGACGCGGATCGCGGCGAGAAGCTGCGCCTGCGCTCGGTCTGGGACGGCGAGGACGAGGCGCGCTTCGTCGGCGAGGAGATCGAGGCGCTGCAGCGCCAGAAGCAGCCCCTGTCGTCGATGGCAATCCTGGTGCGCGCCGGCTTCCAGACCCGCGAGTTCGAAGAGCGGCTGATGACGCTGGGCGTGCCCTACCGCGTCATCGGCGGCCCGCGCTTCTACGAGCGCCAGGAAATTCGCGACGCCCTGGCCTATTTCCGCATCGTCCAGCAGCCCGACGACGACCTCGCCTTCGAGCGCATCGTCAACCTGCCGCGCCGGGGCATCGGCGACGCAACGCTGCGCTCGGCCCACGCGCTCGCGCGCGCCAAGCGCGTGTCGCTGACCGCGGCCTGCCGCGAGCTGGTCGCGACCGACGAGCTGAAGCCGGCGGGGCGGCGCGCGCTGACCGCATTCCTCAACGACATCGGCCGCTGGCGCGCGTCCATCGAGCGTCTGCCGCATGTCGAGCTGGCAGAGACGATCCTCGAGGAGTCGGGCTACGTGCAGATGTGGCGCGACAGCAAGACCCCCGAGGCGCCGGGCCGCATCGACAACCTGAAGGAGCTGATCCCGGCGCTGGGCGAGTTCGATTCGCTGGCGGGCTTCCTGGAGCATGTCAGCCTGGTGATGGAGCAGGCGCGCGAGGCCGAGGGCGACGTCGTGTTCATCATGACGCTGCACGCCGCCAAGGGCCTGGAGTTCGACACGGTGTTCCTGCCGGGCTGGGAGGAGGACTTGTTCCCCAACCGCCGCGCGCTGGACGAGAGCGGCGCCAAGGCGCTGGAGGAGGAGCGGCGGCTGGCCTATGTCGGGCTGACCCGCGCGCGCAAGCGGGTGATCCTGAGCCACGCCCAGCATCGCCGCATCCACGCGTCCTGGGTCGCCTGCCTGCCGTCGCGCTTCCTGGGCGAGCTGCCGGCCGAGGAGGTCGAGCTCGACGGC
>JAEULC010000434.1 GCA_016792605.1 Rhodospirillales bacterium | reverse complement strand
GCGCCGACGAGCCGGACCACCCGATGAACCGGATCCAGCTCGACCGGTTCAAGCGCGCGGTGACGCGCCTGCCGCATGCCAGGGTCAGCCTTGCCGCCTCCTCGGGCATCTTCCTGGGCGGCGACTACGTCTTCGATCTGGCGCGTCCGGGGGTCGCGCTCTACGGTGCGAATCCGACTCCCGGCAAGCCCAATCCGATGGCTCAAGTCGTTCATCTGCAAGGGAAAATCCTGCAGGTGCGTAGCGTTGACAGGGGGGAGTCCGTTGGCTATGGTGCCTCGCACCGCTTCACTCGGCCCCGCCTGATCGCAACGGTGGGCGTCGGGTACGCCGACGGATTTCTTCGTTCGTCAAGCGACCGCGGCAGCGCCGTGCTGGGGGGCGTGGCGGCGCCGATCGTGGGACGGGTCTCCATGGATTTGATCACCATAGACGTGAGCGACGCGCCGGAAGAACTGGCGCGGCCCGGCGCGATGGTGGACTTGATCGGCGCGCAGACGGGCCACGGACCGACCCTCGAAGACGTGGCCGCGGCCGCCGGCACCATTCCCTATGAAATCCTGACGAGCCTGGGACCGCGCTACGAGCGGCGCTACCTCGGCGGAATTGCGTGAGGCGATGCGCGAGCTGCACCCGATCAATTTCGTCGCCCTGATCGGCCGCGCCTTCCTGGCGTTCCTCGCCACCGCCGGCCGGCTGGTGCTGTTCGCGACCGAGGGCGTGTCGCACATCTTCCGCCCGCCGTTCTACTGGCGCCTGATCTGGCGGCAGATGGTGGACATCGGCTACTACTCGCTGCCGGTCGTGGGAATGACCGGCCTGTTCGCCGGCATGGTCCTGGCGCTGCAGAGCTACACCGGCTTCGCCCGCTTTTCGGCCGAGGGCGCGGTCGCCACCGTCGTCGTGCTGTCGATGACGCGCGAGCTGGGTCCCGTGCTGGCCGGGCTGATGGTCGCCGGCCGCATCGGCGCCTCGATGGCCGCCGAGCTCGGCACCATGCGCGTCACCGAGCAGATCGACGCGCTCACTACGCTCTCGACCAACCCGTTCAAGTACCTGGTCGCGCCGCGCCTGCTCGCCGCCGTCACCATGATGCCGCTCCTGGTGCTGGTCGCCGACATCATCGGCGTCTTCGGCGGCTACGTCGTCTCGGTCTACAAGCTCGACTTCAACGCGCCCAACTACCTGAAGCGCACCTGGGAGTTCCTGGAGTTCCAGGACGTGTTCTCGGGCCTGGTGAAGGCCTCGGTGTTCGGCTTCCTGGTCACGCTGATGGGCTGCTACCAGGGCTACAACTCGGCCCGCGGCGCGCAGGGCGTGGGCGCGGCGACCACCAACGCGGTGGTCTCGTCCTCGATCCTGATCCTGATCTTCAACTACATCATCACCGAGCTGTTCTTCTCGAAATGAGCGGCGCGGCCACCCAGCCGGTGATCGAGCTGACCGAGGTCTACAAGGCCTTCGGTCCCAAGAAGGTGCTCAACGGCGTCAACCTCACGGTCGGCGAGCGCGAGTCGGTCGTGATCATCGGCGGCTCGGGCACCGGCAAGTCGGTGACGCTGAAATGCATCCTCGGCCTGCTGCAGCCCGACAGCGGCAGCATCAAGGTTGACGGCGAGGAAGTGACGACGATCGGCCAGGGCCGCGACCGCGACCGGATCAACGCCAAGTTCGGCATGCTGTTCCAGGGCGCGGCGCTGTTCGACAGCCTGCGGGTCTGGGAAAACGTCGCCTTCGGCCTGATCCAGGGCCGCGGCATGGGCCGCGAGGAGGCGCGCGAGAAGGCGATCGAGAAGATGGCGCAGGTCGGCCTGGGCCGCGACGTGCTCGACCGCTTCCCGGCCGAGCTTTCCGGCGGCATGCAGAAGCGCGTCGGCCTGGCGCGCGCAATCGCCGCCGACCCCGAGATCATCTTCTTCGACGAGCCGACGACCGGCCTCGACCCGATCATGAGCGACGTCATCAACGACCTGATCGTCGAGTGCGTGAAGGTGGTGGGCTGCAGCGCGCTGTCGATCACCCACGACATGGCGAGCGCGCGCAAGATCGCCAACCGCATCGCCATGCTCTACCAGGGCAAGATCATCTGGGCAGGCCCGGCCGACCAGATCGACCGGTCGGGCAACGACCATGTCGACCAGTTCATCCATGGTCGCGCCGAGGGTCCGATCCAGATGCAGGTGCGCGCGCTGTGAGGCTGCGCCCGCCGGCGAAAGGCTAGGCCATGGCCCGCGCCGCCGCCCGATACGTCTGCCAGTCCTGCGGCGCCTCTTTCCCCAAGTGGAGCGGGCGCTGTGACGCTTGCGGCGAGTGGAACACCATCGTCGAGGAGCAGGGCCGCGACGAGACGCCGCGCGGCCTGGGCGCCGCGCGCGGCAAGGCGAGCGGCCGGCGCATCGACTTCGTTCCCCTGACCGGCGCCGAGGCCGGCCCGCCGCGACTCGTCACCAAGATGGCGGAGTTCGACCGGGTGTGCGGCGGCGGGTTGGTGCCGGGCTCGGCCCTGCTGCTGGGCGGCGACCCGGGCATCGGCAAGTCGACGTTGCTGCTGCAGGTCGCCGCCCGCATCGCGGCGATCGCGCCCTGTGTCTACATCTCCGGCGAAGAAGCCATCGACCAGGTGCGCATGCGCGCCGCGCGGCTGGACGTGGCGGCGGCGAAGGTCGACCTGGCCTCGGCCACCTCGGTGCGCGACATCATCGCCAGCCTGGAGGCCGTGACATCGCCCTCCGTAGTCGTGATCGATTCGATCCAGACCATGTATGTCGACACGCTCGACTCGGCGCCGGGCACGGTGGCCCAGGTCCGCGCCGCCGCGCAGGAACTGATTCGTCTCGCCAAGCGCCGCGGCCTGTGCGTGATCCTGGTCGGCCACGTCACCAAGGAAGGGCTGATCGCCGGCCCGCGCGTGCTGGAGCACATGGTCGACACGGTGCTCTATTTCGAGGGCGAGCGCGGCCACCAGTTCCGCATCCTGCGCGCGGTGAAGAATCGGTTCGGGCCGACCGACGAGATCGGCGTGTTCGAGATGGGCGAGATGGGCTTGAGCGAAGTCCACAACCCCTCCTCCCTGTTCCTGGGCGAGCGCGAGACCGAGGTGTCGGGCGCGGCAGTCTTTGCCGGGATCGAGGGCACGCGTCCATTGCTGGTGGAAATTCAGGCGCTCGTGGCGCCGTCGCCGATGGGCACGCCGCGCCGCGCCGTGGTGGGCTGGGATTCGTCCCGGCTGGCCCAGGTCCTGGCCGTGCTGGAAGCCCGCGGCGGCCTTGCCTTCGCCGGCAATGAGGTATACCTGAACGTCGCCGGCGGGCTCCGCATCGCGGAACCTGCGGCGGATCTGGCGGTTGCCGCCGCGCTGGTCTCCTCCCTCACCGATCGCGCCATGCCGCGTGCCACGGTGGTGTTCGGCGAGATCGGGCTCTCCGGCGAAATCCGCCCGGTCGGACAGATCGCCACCCGCCTGAAGGAGGCCGCGAAATTGGGATTCGCCGAAGCCTGGGTGCCGCGACGCCGGCCGAGCGCCGCCTCTGCCGGCAAGGGTGCTGGAAAGACGACGGGCGAGCCGGGACTGGCGGTGCGCGAGCTTGAGCATGTGCGCGACCTGGTCGTCGCCTTCCACGACCAGACCCCGGCGAAGAACTGGTCGCCGGCGCGCCGCAACGCCGCCCCCGGGCGCGCGTAACGGAGCCGCGGGCGGGCGATGGACGGGCTGCCGGTCAACGCGGTCGATCTGATCATTGCCGCCATCGTGGTCGTTTCGGGCCTGCTGGCCTTCGCCCGCGGACTGGTGCGCGAGGTGCTGTCGATCATCGGCTGGGTCGGCGCCGCGGTGGTGACCCTGTTCGGCGTGCCCCACGTGCGGCCGTATTTGGCGCCCATGGTCGGAACCGACCCGTTCCTCTTGAATGTGGCAACCGGCGTGCTGATCTTCGTGGTGACGCTGGTGGCGCTGTCCCTGGCCAGCTTCGGCATCGCCAAGCAGGTCAAGAACAGCCAGCTCAGCGCGCTGGACCGCTCGCTCGGCTTCATCTTCGGCCTGGTGCGCGGCGCAGTGCTGGTATGCTTGGCCTACATGGCGCTGGTGTGGTCGATGCCGAACGCCGCCGACCACCCCCGCGTGATCCAGGAGGCGCGGTCCCTGCCGCTGGTGCAGATGGGCGTGGCGACGCTGGCGGGCATCGTGCCCGAGGCTTGGCGCGGCAGCACGGCCCGGCGCACCGAGGAGATCAAGCGCGACGCCGAGCGCGAGGCGCAGCGCGCAGCGGCCAAGGCGCTGGAAACGCTCGTCGCGCCGCAGCCGAAAGCGGCAGCGCAACGCGACACGCCAGGGTATAACCCCAAGGAGCGCCAGGACATGGAACGACTGATCCAAGGCACCAAGGGTAGCCAGCCATGATGAACGCCAAGCCCCGCCGCGGACGCAGCGAGCACGACAGCCGGCCCAACGTCCCACCGCATGTCGAGGACGACAAGCCGAGCGAGGAGTGCGGCCTGTTCGCGATCTGGAACAGCCCGGACGCCGCCGCGCACACGGCGCTCGGCCTGCACGCGCTGCAGCATCGTGGCCAGGAATCCGCCGGCATCGTGTCGTTCGACGGCGAGCGCTTCCACAACGAGCGCGACCTGGGCCTGGTCGGCGACATCTTCGGCGATCCGTCGGTGATCGCGCGGCTGAAGGGCTCGGCCGCCGTCGGCCACGTGCGCTACTCGACCACTGGCGAGACGATCAAGCGCAACATCCAGCCGCTGTTCGCCGAGCTCGTCACCGGCGGATTCGCCGTCGGCCACAACGGCAACCTGACCAATGGCCGCACGCTGCGCCGGCAGCTCGTCCGCCAGGGCTCGCTGTTCCAGTCCACGACCGACACCGAGGTCATCATCGGCCTGATGGCGGCCAGCAAGCAGACCGACGTGGTCGACAAGCTGATCGACGCGGTCCGCCAGGTGGAGGGCGCCTACTCGCTGGTCGCGCTGACCGACAAGGGCGTGATCGGGCTGCGCGATCCGCTGGGTGTGCGGCCGCTCTGCCTCGGCCGCCTCGGCGACACGTGGATCCTCACCTCGGAAACTTGTGCGCTCGACATCATCGGCGCCGACTTCGTTCGCGACATCGAGCCGGGCGAGCTGATCGTGCTGGGCGCCGGCGCGCCCAAGAGCCTGCGCCCCTTCCCGCCCGCGCCGCGCCGCTTCTGCATCTTCGAGCACATCTACTTCGCCCGGCCCGACAGCATGATGGAAGGCATGTCGGTCTATGACGCCCGCACCCGCATCGGCGCCGAGCTGGCGCGCGAGAGCCACGTGCCGGCGGACGTGGTGATCCCGGTGCCGGATTCCGGCGTACCGGCCGCGATCGGCTACGCCGCCGAGGCCGCGGTGCCGTTCGAACTCGGCATCATCCGCAACCACTATGTCGGCCGCACCTTCATCGAGCCGACCGACCACATCCGCCACCTCGGCGTGAAGCTGAAGCACAACGCCAACCGCGCCCGCATCAACGGCAAGCGCGTCGTGCTGGTGGACGATTCGATCGTGCGCGGCACGACCTCGACCAAGATCGTCGAGATGGTGCGCAGCGCCGGCGCGACCCAGGTCCACATGCGCATCTCGTCGCCGCCGACGACAGAGTCCTGCTATTTCGGCATCGACACGCCGGAACGCGAGAAGCTTCTCGCCGCCCGCCACAGCGTCGAGGAGATGGCGAAGCTGATCGGCGTCGACAGCCTGGCCTTCATCTCGATCGACGGGCTCTACCGCGCCATGGGCCTGCCCGGGCGCGACCACCGCCGGCCGCAATACTGCGACGCCTGCTTCACCGGCGACTACCCGATCGCGCTGACCGATCGCGAGGAAGGCGGGACCCAGCCGCAGCTGGCGCTCCTCGCCGGCAGGGCCTGAGCGCGCCCGCTTGACCGCCTCCACCGGAACGGTGCCGCGCTTCGCGGGCCGCGTCGCCGTCGTGACCGGCGCGTCGCGCGGCCTCGGCGCGGCCGTGGCCCACCGCCTGGCGGCGGAAGGCGCACAGGTCGTGCTGGTCGCCCGCACCCAGGGCGCGCTGGAGCAGCTCGACGACGCCATCCAGGCGGCCGGCGGTGCGCGCGCCATCCTGGCGCCGTTCGACCTGACCGACGGGCCGCAGATCGACCGCCTGGGCCTGGCGCTCTACGAGCGCTTCGGGCGCGTCGACATCCTGGTCGCCGCCGCGGCGATGCTGGGCAGCCTCAGCCCGCTGGGCCATATCGACCCGCCGGACTGGGAGAAGACCATCGCGGTCAACCTGACCGCGAACTGGCGCCTGCTCCGCTCGCTGGACCCGCTGCTCCGGCGCAGCGATGCGGGACGCGCGGTGTTCGTGACCGCCGCGCAGGCGCGCGACGCCACCGCTTATTGGGGCCCCTATGCCGTCTCCAAGGCCGGGCTGGAAGCGCTGGCGAGGGTCTACGCCGCGGAGATCGCCCACACGCCCATTCGCGTCAACCTGGTCGACCCGGGGCCCTTCCGCTCGCGGCTGCGCGCCCAGGCCTTCCCCGGCGAGGACCAGGGCGTGCTGCCCGATCCGGTGTCGCTGACCGACCTGGTGCTGGACCTGGCGACGCCGCAGTGCCAGCGCAACGGCGAACTGGCGGTCGCCCGCTAGCCAGTCGCCCGTTAGCCTTGGCCCCGGCGCTGCAGCAGCGCCACCGCCTCGTTCAACTGGATCATGCGGCGATTGTCGCCGAACGAACTGTCGGGATGGTGCACGCGCGCGAGCTGGCGGAAGCGCTCGCGCACCGCGCGCAGGTCGGGCGCGCTGCCGGGCGGGAAGCCCAGCACGTAGAGCGCCTCGCCCCTGGTGCGCACGCCATGCGGCAGCGGCTCGAAACTGAGCGTCCCGATCATGCCGCCGAGGCGCTCGCCTTCCGCCGCTGCCTGCTCGAGCCGCTGGTGCTGCCGCGCCGCCTCGCCGGCCTCGGTGACGCGCAGCTCCAGTTCGCCCCGGTCGAGCGCCAGCGCGATCGCCAGCGCCTTGCGGATCGTCGCGGCATCGAGCCCCTGCGGCAGCCGCGCCTGCAGCCGCGGCTTGCGCAGTAGGTCGCGGCCCTCGAGCGCGCCCGACTTCAGCCGCACGGTCTCGCGCTCCGACGCCAGGGGCTCGCCGGGATCCTCCTGCGCCGCCACGCCTTGCGGCCCGACCAGTAGCATCACCGCGCGCGCGAGGTCGGCGATGCTGGCAT
>JAEULC010000397.1 GCA_016792605.1 Rhodospirillales bacterium | reverse complement strand
TCGTAGGGCGTGTAGTCCACGTTGTGGTGCAGGTCGGCATTGGCAACGCGGCGCGGCGTGTCGGTCTGCCACAGCACGATGTCCGCGTCGGCGCCGATCGCGATCGATCCCTTGCGACCCTGGAGACCGTAGATGCGCGCCGGATTGGTGGCGGTCAGCGCCACGAACTGCTGCAAGGTGATCCGGCCCTTCATCACGCCCTCGGAGAGCAGCAGCGCCAGCCGCGTCTCGACTCCGGGGATGCCGTTGGGGATCTTGCTGAACGGCGCCGACGGGCCGCAGATGAACTTGCCTTTCGGGTCGTTCAGGCGGAACGGCGCATGGTCGGACGAGAACACGGCAAACGTGCCGTTGCTGAGGCCGGTCCAGATCGCCTGCTGGTTCGCCTTGTCGCGCGGCGGGGGCGAGCAGATGCAGCGCGCGCCGTCGTGGCCGGGCAGGTCGAGATCGTCTTCGGTGAGGAACAGGTATTGTGGGCAGGTCTCGGCCATGATCCTGAGGCCCCGCGCCTGGGCGGCCGCGATCTGCTGCACCGCCTCGCGCCCCGAGACGTGGACGATCAGGACAGGCACGTCGACCAGCTCGGCGAGCGCGATGGCGCGGAAGGTCGCCTCGCGCTCGGCGATCGGCGCGTGGGCCTCGCCATGGTATTTCGGCGCGGTCTTGCCGGCCTCTTCCAGCCGCCGGGTCAGCCAGTCGATCACGTCGGCGTTCTCGGCGTGGATCATGGTCATGGCGCGCTCGCGCTTCGCCAGCGCCAGCACGTCCAGGATCTGCCCGTCGTTCAGCTTCAGGTCGTCATAGGTCATGTAGATCTTGAACGACGAGTAGCCGTCCTCGATCAGCGCCGGCAGCTCCTGGCCCAGCACCGAGGCGGTCGGGTCCGACACGATCAGGTGGAAGGCGTAGTCGATATGGGCCTTGCCGTCGGCCCGCCGGTGATAGTCCGTCACTGCCGCGCGCAAACTGCTGCCCTTCGCCTGGCAGGCGAACGGGATCACGGTGGTGGTGCCGCCGCACAGCGCCGACAGCGTGCCGCTGGCGAAGTCGTCGGCCATGACCGACCCGTCGCTCATCGGCTGGTCGAAGTGACAATGCGCGTCGACGCCGCCCGGCAGGACCAGCTTGCCGCGCGCGTCGATCTCCTCCCGGCCGCGCGGCAGGTCTTCGCCCAGCGCCGCGACCTTGCCGTCGCGGACGCCGATGTCCGCGACGAACGTGTCCGCCGCCGTGCCGACGCGCCCGCCGCGGATGACTAGATCGAAGCCCACCATGTGCCGCCCCTCCCGCTGCGACCCTATTGAACATGCACCGCCGGGCGATGCAAGAATGGGGCAGGGAGGAGATCACATGACGCGACGCGTCCGGCTGGGCATGCTGACGCCTTCGTCCAATACGGCGCTGGAACCGGTCACGGCCGCGATGCTTGCAAGGCTCGACGGGGTGACGGCGCATTTCGCGCGCTTCCCGGTGACGGAAATCTCGCTCGCGCCCCGGGCCCTGGCGCAATTCGACAATGCGCCGATGCTGGCGGCGGCGCGGCTGCTCGCCCATGCCAAGGTCGACTGCATCGCCTGGAACGGCACCTCGGCGGCCTGGCTAGGCCTGGACCGCGACGAGGTCCTGATCGAGCAAATCCAGGCGGCAACCGACATCCCGGCCTGTACGGCGATGCTGGCCTATGCCGAGATATTCCGGCGCACGGGAGTCCGCCGGGTCGGCCTGGTCACGCCCTACCTGGACGACGTGCAGGCGCGGATCGTCCAGAACTTCGCCGACCAGGGGCTTGCGTGCCCGGCCGAACGCCATGCCGGGGTGTCGGAGAATTTCGCCTTCGCCGAGATTGCGCCCGAAACGATCGCCGGCATGGTCCGCGCGACCGCCGCCGAGCGGCCCGACGCGATCGCCATTGTCTGTACCAACATGGCCGGTGCGCCGCTGGTGGAGGCCCTGGAGGCCGAGCTGGGCATCCCGGTCTATGACTCCATCGCTGTCGTGCTGTGGCGCAGCCTGGTGGCGGCGGCGGTAGCGCCGAACCGGATCGTCGGCTGGGGGCGCCTGTTTGCCGATGCGCGTCTGCAGCAACGCGAGGCCATTGCCTAGTTTCTGGGCGGACGGCATCATCCTCTACGCGAAATCTGCGTGGTGCGGCACGGCACTGGCATTGCATCTGTGGGGCGGATCGGGCGGCCGGCGCCGCCGGTCGATCATCGCGAGGGGGAGTTCATGCGGTACATCAAGGGGTTTGGATATTCTGTTGCGGCTGTGGCGGCGATCGGGCTGGCGGTAGCGACCGCCCCGGCCGCCGCCCAGCAGGCGCCCACGCTGAAGGTCATGGGCATGCCGCTCGCGACCGGCAACATCCAGAAGAACCGCGAGCAGCCCTTCTTCGAAAAGCTCAAGGAAACCACGGGGATCGCAGCCGACTACAAGGTTCTGGATCAGACCGGCATCAAGGAATTCGAGCAGCTCCGCATCGGCAAGTCGGGCCTGTTCGACGTCATCGGCCTGCGCCTGGGCCAGGTATCGCGCGACGAACCGACGATCCTCGGCCTGGACCTCGTGGGGTTGAACACGAACTACGACACGGCGCAGAAGGTCGTGACGGCCTACCAGGGCATCGTCGGCGACCGGCTGGACAAGCAGTTCAACATGAAGCTCCTGGGCGTGTGGCCGTTCGGGCCGCAGCTCATCTTCTGCAAGCCCGCGATCGGCGGCCTGGCGGACCTCAAGGGCAAGAAGGTCCGCATCCTCGACGGCGTCATGGCCAAGGTGATGGAGAAGATCGGCGCCACGCCGGTCACCATGGCCTTCGGCGAGGTCAGCCAGGGCCTGTCGCTGGGCACGATCGACTGCGCCGTCACCGGCCCCAGCTCGGCCAACTCCGCCGGCTGGCCGGAAAGCGCCACCCATGTCTACCCGCTGGCGCTGCAGGTCGCGGTGCAGGGCTATGCGATCACCAACGGCGCCTGGGCCAAGCTGACGCCCGACCAGCAGGGCAAGCTCAAAGGCGCGGTCGAGAAGCTGACGGCCGACATCTGGGCCTACTCGAAGGACCTGTGGGACGATGGCATGCGCTGCAACGCCGGCCAGGACCCCTGCACCACGGGCAAGAAATATAGCCTGAAGACCGTCGCGGTGAAGCCCGAGGACGTCGAGTTCGTGAAGACGGCGGTGAAGGAGATCTCGTTCCCGGCCTGGGCCGAGTCCTGCGACAAGGTCAACCCGGGCTGCTCGGAGGCCTGGAAGAAGGCGGTCGGGCCCATCGTCGGCATGAACTGACCGCATCACCCCATCGCCGCTGCCCGGAGATCCGATGAAGCGCCTGGAAAAAGCGGCGGCGATGGTGTTCGGCTTCGCGTTCCTGGCGCTGGCCGGGGCGGTGGCGGTCGAGACCTTCCTGCGCAAGGTATTCAACCGCTCGCTGCAGGGCGTGGACGAGCTTGGCGGGTACATCCTGGCGGTCGGCGCGGCGCTTGCCTTTGCCGTCGCGTTCACCTCCCAGGCCCATATCCGCATCGACGTCGTCCACGAGCGCCTGCCGCGCCCCCTGCGGGTGCTCATGAACGTCCTCGCCCTGCCGGCGCTGGCGGCCTGTGCCCTGTCGGCGGTCACGATGGCGTGGTTCGCGCTGCAGGACTCGATCCAGTTCAACTCCACCGCCCAGACGCCCTGGGCGACGCCCTTGCGCCTGCCCCAGTCGTTCTGGGTTGCGGCCCTGGCGCTGTTCGCGCTGCTGGCAGCAATCGGCACGCTGCGCGTGCTCGGGCTGCTCGCCACCGGCGAGCTGGAGGAGATCGACCGGCGCCACGGCCCGCGCGGCGCCAAGGACGAGCTGGAAGAAGAGCTGGCCGACCTCAAGGCCCGCGGCGGCGCGGGTCCATCGGCATGAGCACGGTCGCGGTCGGCCTCACCGGGTTCCTGGTCATGGTCGGGCTGATGCTGCTGGGCGTGCCGATCGCCGCGGTGATGATGCTGCTCGGCCTGGTGGGCGGGGTGATGGCCTTCGGCCAAGCCTTCTTCGTCTCGTCCGCGTCGGTGGCCTGGAGCGTGATGAGCGAGAACAACCTGACCGCGATACCGCTCTTCGTGCTCCTGGGCGAGTTCATGCTGCGGTCGGGCATGGCCGACCGCATGTACACCGTCTTCGCCGCCTGGCTCGGCCGGCTGCCGGGCGGGCTGCTGCACACCAATATCGGGTGCTGCGCGCTGTTCGCGGCGACCTCGGGCTCCTCGGTCGCGACCGCGGCGACGATCGGCACGGTGGCGCTGCCGTCGCTGCGCAAGAACGGCTACCCGATGGCGGACTCGCTGGGTTCGCTCGCGGCCGGCGGCACGCTCGGGATCATGATCCCCCCGAGCATCAACTTCATCATCTACGGCTCGATGACCAACACCTCGGTCGGCAAGCTGTTCATCGCCGGGATCGTACCGGGGCTGATGCTGTCGGGCCTCTTCATGCTCTGGATCTTCGTCAGCCACAGCCGGCGCGTCGAAAAAGTGGCGGTCATTGACTTGCCCTGGGCCGAGCGACTGCGCCTCCTGCGCTACCTGTTCGAGCCCCTGGTCGTGTTCGGAGTCGTGATGGGCACGCTCTATTTCGGCATCGCCACCGCGACCGAAAGCGCCGCGCTGGGCCTGGTCATCGCCTTCCTGCTGGTCGTGGCGCAGGGAAGGCTTTCCTGGACGCTGCTGGAGAACTGCTTCCTGTCGAGTGCCCGGACCACGGGCATGATCCTGCTGATCGTGCTGGGCGCCTTCATCCTGAACCTCGCGCTCAGCCTGACCGGGATCGGCGAGGCCATGACCAAGTGGGTCACGGGATTCGGGCTCGGGCGCGTATCGCTGCTGTTGCTGCTGATCGGGTTCTACATCGTCCTCGGCATGTTCATGGACACGCTGTCGATGATGGTCGCCACCATCCCGCTGGCGTTCCCCGTGGTGCAGCAGGCCGGCGTGGACCCGATCTGGTTCGGCGTGTTCATCGTGCTGATGTGCGAGCTCGGCCTGATCACCCCGCCGGTCGGCATGAACCTGTTCGTCGTCCAGGGCATCCGTCCCGATGCCGGGCCGGTCGCCGACGTGATCCGCGGCGCGATCCCCTATGCCGCGATCATGGTCCTGTTCGCGGTGCTGCTGATCGCCGTGCCCGGGCTCGCCACCTGGCTGCCGCAGCTCATGCGCGGCTGATAGGGTAGGGTAGGGAATGGCTGGCAAGCGCATCCGCATCGGCGTGGACATCGGCGGCACGTTCACGGACCTGCAGATCCTGGACGAGGCAACGGGCGCCATCGCGCCCTTCAAGCTGCCGACGACGCCGGAAGACCCCTCGATCGGCCTGATGGACGGCATCAAGGGCGCCGCGGCGAAGTACGGCTTCGCCCTGGCCGAGGTCGGCTATGTGCTGCACGGCACGACCATCGCTACCAACGCGGTGCTGGAGCGCAAGCTCGCCCGCGGCGCGCTGGTGACGACCGAGGGGTTCGAGGACGTGCTGGAGATCGGCCGGCACAGCCGCAAGGACATCTACTCGGTCTGGCCCCAGCCCGCACCGGTCCTGATCGAGCGCGACCGCCGCCTGGGCTTCCGCGAGCGCATGAGAGCAACCGGCGCAGCCGAGACGGCGCCGACGGAAGCGGGCGCCCAGGCGGTGATCGACCGGTTGCGCGGCATGGAGGTCGACAGCGTCGCGGTCTGCCTGCTGCACGCCTATGCCAACCCGGCGCACGAGGAGTACCTGGGCGAGCGCATCGCCAGGGCGCTGCCGGGCCTGGCCTTGTCGCTGTCCTCCCAAATCAGCCCGGAGATCCGCGAGTACGAGCGCACCAGCACCACGGTGCTGAACGCGCTGCTGCAGCCGGTAGTGCGCGCCTATATGGGCCGCCTGGCCAGGCGCATGGAGGACGAGCGCTTTGCGCCGCGGCTCCTGATCGTGCAGTCGAACGGCGGCGTCTGCAGCCCCGAGACCGCGGCGCGCGAGCCCGCCCGGCTGCTGCTGTCGGGGCCGAGCGGCGGCGCAATGGCGGCGTTGGACCTGTCACGCACGCTTGGCGAGCACAACATCATCGGCGTCGACATGGGCGGCACAAGCTTCGACGTGTCGGTCGTGCGCGACGACCGGATCGAGGTGGTGACCCAGGGCGAGATCGACCGCCTGCCGGTGCGGATGCCGATGGTCGAAATCCGCACGATCGGCGCCGGCGGCGGCTCGATCGCGCGCGTCGGTGCGGGCGGCCAGATGACCGTGGGGCCGGAAAGCGCCGGGGCCCGCCCCGGCCCGGTCTGCTATGGCCGCGGCGGCCAGGAGCCGACCGTGACGGATGCCAACCTGCTGCTGGGCCGCCTGGACGCACAGTATTTTCTCGGCGGCGCAATGGCGCTCGATCTCGACGGCGCGTGCAGGGCGGTGGCCACGAAGATTGCGGCGCCGCTTGGCATCGACGCCGACGCGGCCGCCGCCGGGATCCTGCGCATCGCCAATACCAGCCTTGCCGCGGCGGTGCGGCTCAGCCTGTTCGAGAAGGGGCTGGACCCGCGCGACTTCACCTTGCTGAGCTTCGGCGGCGCGGGGTCGATCCACGCCTGCGCCGTTGCCGACGAACTTGGGATCCGGCGCATCGTCTTTCCCGTCGACGCCAGCACCTTCTCGGCCAGCGGCATCCTGATGGCCGATATCGAGCATGCCTTTGCACGTTCGGGTGTCCGGCCCTTCGACGCCACCGCACTGCGCTCTTTGCAGGACATGGCGGCGGCATTGCGCGCCCAGGCAAACGACCGCCTGGCGGAGGACGGCGTGGCGCCCGGAGACCGGCGCCTCGAGCTGCTCATCGACCTCCGCTACAAGGGCCAGGCCTTCGAGCTGACCGTGCCATGGCCGGAAGCGACCGTCGACGAAGCCGCGCTTGCCGCCGTCGCCGAGCGCTTTCATCGCCAGCATGAGCGACGCTTCTCCTACGCCAACCGCGCCGACCGGGTGGAAATGGTCACCCTGCGGCTCAACGCGATCGGCAGGCTGGCGCGGCCCGAGACCAAGCCCGATGTCGCGCCGCCGGATGGCGCGCCCCAGGGCGCGCGCGATGTCTACCTGGACGGCACGCGGCGAAGCGTGCCGGTCTGGCGCCGCCCCGCGATCGGCGCCGTCACCCGGATCGCCGGCCCGGCGATCGTCGAGGAGGACTACACCACGCTGCTCGTCGCCCCGGGCTGGACGCTGCGCCGCGTGGCGCAGGGCCACCTGATGGCGACGCGCGAGGGAGAGACGTGAACATGCTCGACGCGATTGAATTGGAAGTCCTGCGCAATGCGCTGACCGCCGCGGCCTCGGACATGGACGTGACGATCTGGCGGACCAGCCGGTCGACCATTGTACGCGAGATGCACGACTACTCGACCGCGATCTTCGACGCGGACGGCTTCAACGTCGCCCAGTCCGCGCGCATCCCGCAGCACCTGAACTCGATGAGCTACTGCCTGCGCCAGGTGGTCGAGCGCTTCATCCCGCCCGACCAGTGGCAGGAGGGGGACGTGGTGCTGACCAACGACCCCTATTGCGGCGGCCAGCACCTGCCCGACATCCTGGCCTTCCGCCCGGTGTTCCAGGGCGGCAAGCGCGTCGCCATCGTCGGCACGCTGTGCCACCACCTGGACGTTGGCGGCATGTCGCCGGGCAGCTACGCGGCCGGCGCGACCGAGATCTACCAGGAAGGCCTGCGCATCCCGCCGGTGAAGCTCTTCGAGCAGGGCCGGCGCAACGAGGCGCTGTGGGCGATGATCGGCCAGAACGTGCGCCAGCCGGCCATCGTGCTCGGCGACCTGCAGTCGCAGATTGCGTCGCTCGGCGTCGGCGCCCAGGCGATCGAGCGCCTGGCGGCCAAGTACGGCGCCGACGTGCTGCGCCTGGCCTGCGCCCGGCTGCTCGACGCCTCCGAGGCGGCGATGCGCGACTGCATCCGCCGCATGCCCGACGGCGTGTACGAGTTCGAGGACTTCCTCGACGACGACGGGGTCGAGGCCGGCAAGCCGGTGCGGCTGCACGCCAAGGTGACGATCCAGGGCGACCGCATGGTGGTCGATCTCAGCGGCTCGGCGCCGGAGACGCGCGGGCCGGTCAATGCGACCCTGGGCTCGACCTCGTCCGCCGTCTATTTCGCCGTCGTCGCCGCGGCCGACCGGCCGATCGCGGCCATTGCAGGCTGCTACCGGCCGATCGAGATCGTCGCGCCCGAGGGGCTGATCGTGTCGGCCCGCCACCCGGCGCCGGTGGCGCACCGCATCGCGCCCTGCCACGTGCTGCTCAACGTGCTGTTCGGCGCCCTGTCCCAGGCGATCCCGGACCGCATGCCCGCGGCCTATTACGGTGTCTCGTATGTCTGCTCGTTCCAGACCCAGCAGGCCGGCGGCGCGCGGCGCGTGCTGGTGGAGATCGAGGTCGGGGGCTGCGGCGGGCATCCGAAGGGCGACGGCGCCAGCGCCCATTCCTTCGGCATGCACAACAACTCGTCGAT
>JAEULC010000396.1 GCA_016792605.1 Rhodospirillales bacterium | reverse complement strand
CTATGCCTTTCCGTTCAAGGCCACGACCGCCTTCCGGCTGAAGGCCGAGGAGCTGGGCGCCGTGGTGCGCGAGGGCACCAGGGTCGAGGCAATCGAGCGGGTGGGGGAACGCTGGCTGGTGAAGACCAGTCGCGGCGATTTTCGCGCGCCGGTCCTGGTCAACGCCGCCGGCGCCTGGGGCGCCGAGGTGGCGCGGATGCTGGGCGACGACCCGGTCGAGGAGCCGGTGGCGCTGATGATGATGGTCTCGAGCCGCATGCCGCATTTCCTCGACCCGACGGTCGGCTGCATGGGGCGCAAATTGTCGTTCAAGCAGATGCGCGCGGGCACTGTCGTGATCGGCGGCGGGCATGTCGGCAAGGTCGACCGCGCGACCGAGCTGACCGAGCTCGACTTCCGCAAGCTGTCGGAAAGCGCGCGCACCGCCTCGGCGGTGTTCCCGATCATGAAGGACGCGACTGTCGTGCGCTGCTGGGCCGGCGTCGAGGGCTTCACCCCCGACGACCTGCCCTATATCGGCCCGTCGAAGGCCGCGCCCGGCGTGTTCCATTCCTTCGGCTTCTGCGGCCACGGCTTCCAGCTCGGGCCCGTCGTCGGCAGCATCACCGCCCAGCTCGTCACGCAAGGGCGGACCAACCTGCCGATCGAGCCCTTCCGCATCGACCGCTTCGCCGGGACTGACGCCAAGGTGAAGGCGCACTAAGCGCCGGGTAGGCGCTCTACGCCAATTCGATCCTGAACTTCTGCGCGCCGTTCCACAAGACCGAGCGGCCCATCTCCGCCAGCTTGTCTAGGTCCTCGGTGATGGTGATGAAGTGGTTGCCGGCGAGCTGGCCGACCTTGCTGGCGAAGCGCACGCCGCCATAGGCGATCAGGATCTCGGTCTCGCTGATGCCACCCGGGTAGACGATGATCTGGCCGGGGGCGGGGAAGCTGGTGTGGTTCTCGTAGGTAAGCCCCAGGTCGAGCTCGCCGAGCGGGATCCAGCACGCCTCGCCCGACCAGCGCACATGGATGATGCGCTCCTCGTAGGGCAGCAGGCTCCTGAACTTGGCGCAGGTCTTGGGCGCCAGCTTTTCCTCGAACCGGCCCTTGAAGCTGTAGGTCCCGGCGGTGATCTTGAGATTGGCCATTGGCATTGTCCCCTGGAGTGGCTCGTGGCCTGCTTAGCAGGCGCGCCGGGCGGCCGGCAACTATGTTAGGCTGGCCCGCGAACCTGGGGGAGGCCATCGGTGAACGAGGATCGGAACTTGGCGCTGTTCTGCGACTTCGAGAACATCGCGCTCGGCGCGCGCGACGCCAAGTACGGCAGCTTCGACATGCAGCCCGTGCTGCAGCGCCTGCTGCTCAAGGGCAGCATCGTCGTCAAGAAGGCCTATTGCGACTGGGAGCGCTACAAGGACTACAAGGCGCGGATGCACGAGGCGGCGTTCGAGATGATCGAAATTCCCCACGTGCGCCAGTCCGGTAAGAACTCGGCCGACATCCGCATGGTCGTCGATGCGCTCGACCTCTGCTATACCAAGGCGCATATCGATACCTTCGTCATCATCTCGGGCGACAGCGACTTCTCGCCCCTGGTCTCGAAGCTGCGCGAGAACGCCAAGATGGTGATCGGCGTCGGGGTCAAGAACTCGACCTCCGACCTGCTGATGAGCAACTGCGACGAGTTCATCTTCTACGACGACCTGGTGGTCAAGCGCGAGCCGTCGGCGCGCCGGCGCCGGCCGCGCGCCGTGCCGGCCGCGGCGCCGCAGAAGGCCACGCAGCCGAAGAAGACGGTGACCGTCTCGGACGAACGGGTCCAGGAGGCGATCGACCTGGTGCGCGAGACGATCGACGGGCTCTATGCCGAGCGCGGCGACACCGCCAAGCTCTGGGGCTCGATGGTCAAGCAGACGCTGAAGCGCCGGCAGCCCAGCTTCAACGAATCGTTCTACGGCTTTG
Organism: Rhodospirillales bacterium; assembly: GCA_016792605.1. Classification (GTDB taxonomy): domain Bacteria; phylum Pseudomonadota; class Alphaproteobacteria; order JAEULC01; family JAEULC01; genus JAEULC01. The sequence continues at coordinate 6,505 of JAEULC010000396.1, read as the reverse complement.
GCTCGTTCAACGAGCTGCTGGAGGAGGCGCAGGCGCGCGGGCAGCTCGACATCGAGATGGACGAGCGCTCGGGCGGCTACGTGATCCGGCCGGCGGCAGGAGAGGGCTGAGCAGATGCTCGGCTGGTTTCACCGGCTGATGCCGCGCGCGGAGCTGTTCTTCCCGCTGTTCGAGCGCCACGCGGCGACGGTCACGGCGGCGGCCGAGTCGCTGCGCCGGATGCTGGACGACGGCGCGCCGGTCGCGCAGCACTGCCGCGACGTCGTGCGTCATGAGGAGGAAGCCGACCATATCACGCGCGATGTCCTGATCGCGGTCCGCAGCACCTTCATCACGCCGTTCGACCGCGGCGACATCAAGGACCTGATCTCGGCGATGGATGATGCGATCGACGCGATGCAGAAGACGGCCAAGGCCGTCATCCTGTTCGAGTTGACCGTGTTCGAGCCCGACATGCGCGCGATGGCCGACGCCATCGTGCAGTGTTCCCGCCTGATGACGCGCGCCATGCCGCTGCTCGCCAATATCGGCCAGCATGCCGGCCAGCTCAACGAGATCTGCCTTCAGCTCAGCCAGATCGAAGGCCATGGCGACGACATCTACGATCGCGGGCTGAAGATCCTGTACGAGCGGTCGAAGGGCGGCGACCCGATGGAATTCGCGCGCGGGAAGGAGATCTATGACTACCTCGAGCAGGTCGTCGACCGGTTCGACGACGTCAGCAACCAGATCCAGGCCGTCGTGATCGAGCACGCCTGAACGGTCGCGGAGGCATTCCCGATGGATGCGACCACCCTCGGCCTGCTGGTCGGCCTGATCGCCATCGCGCTGCTGTTCGATTTCCTGAACGGCCTGCACGATGCCGCCAACTCGATCGCGACCATCGTGTCGACCCGGGTGCTGCCGCCGCGTGCCGCGGTGTTCTGGGCGGCGTTCTTCAATTTCATCGCATTCCTTTTCTTCGGTCTCCACGTCGCCCAGACGATCGGCACCGGCATCATCGACCCTGCGATCGTGGGGCCGCGTGTCATCTTCGCGGCGCTGATGGGCGCGATCGCCTGGAACCTGATCACCTGGTGGGGCGGCATCCCGTCGAGTTCCTCGCACGCGCTGATCGGCGGCCTGCTGGGCGCTGGCGTCGCCAAGGCGGGCGCCTTGGCGATCGTTTGGAAGGGCGTACTGAAGACCGCGAGCGCCATCTTCCTGTCGCCGGCGGTGGGATTCCTGCTGGCGCTCGCCCTGGTCCTGGCGGTGTCCTGGATATTCGTCCGGCGCACGCCGCTGGCGGTCGACCGGACGTTCCGCGTACTGCAGTTCGCCTCGGCCTCGCTCTATTCGCTGGGCCATGGCGGCAACGACGCGCAGAAGACCATGGGCATCATCGCCGGCCTGCTGTTCGCGCAGGGAATGCTCGGCGAGACCTTCTTCGTGCCGTTCTGGGTCGTCCTCAGCTGCCAGGCGGCGATGGCGGCGGGAACGATGTTCGGCGGCTGGCGCATCGTTCGCACGATGGGCTCGAAGATCACACGGCTGACGCCGATGCAGGGCTTCTGCGCCGAGACCGGCGGCGCGATCACGCTCTTCGCCGCGACCGGCCTGGGCATTCCGGTGTCGACGACGCACACGATTACCGGCGCGATCGTCGGCGTCGGGGCGGCGCGGCGCGTGTCGGCGGTACGCTGGAACATCGCCAGCAGCATCGTCGTCGCATGGATCGTCACCCTGCCGGCGGCGGCGCTTGTCTCGGCCGGGTTCTACACCCTGGCCGGGATCGCCCTGCCCTGAAGCGCGACGGGCCGGAGCGCCGCCCCGGCGCCCCGGCCCGCGTCGCCACACCGGCGGCGGATCAGCTCGCGATCGCGTCGAGATACTGCTGGTTGGCCTCGGCGTAGTTCTTGCCCCACCACTCGCCGTCCAGCACCACCTGCTTCTTCGCGTTCTCGGTGTCGGTCGGGTTGAAGATGCGCAGGTTCTCCGGCACCTTCGCCGCGGCGCGCGGGTTGGTCGGGCCGTTGCCGAGGAAGCCTAGGAGGCCGATCTGCGAGTCGGCGTCGGCGCAGGCGTTGCCCAGGCACTCATGCGCCAGCTTGCCCGACGGGTTGCCCTTCGGGATCACGAAAATGCCGGCCTGCAGGATGCCCTGGTTCCAGGTCCAGGTGAGCTTCTTGCCGCCCGACTCCTCGTGCAGGATCTTGGCGCGGGTGTGCCACAGGATGCCCATGACCGCCTCGCCGGTGCGCATCACCTGCTCGGATTCCGAGCCCGAGTTCCAGTAGACCGCGTTGGCCTTGATTGCCTTGACGTGCTCGATCCCCTTCTTCAGGTCCATCGGGTAGAGCTTCGCCGGGTCGGCGCCGTTGGCCATCATCAGCGCGTCGAGGCTGCCGAGCGCGTCGCGCCGCAGCAGGCGGCGGCCGGGATACTTCTTGAAGTCGATGAAGTCGGCCCAGGACTTCGGCGGATCGCCGCCGAACTTGGCCGCGTCGTAGACCAGCACCGAGCTGAACGAGTAGGGCGCAGCGCCGTGCGGGTAGGCGAAGCCCTTGGGCAGCAGGTTCTCTTTCTTCACCAGGTTGTAGTCGATCTCCTCGAGCAGCCCCTGGCCGCCGAGCAGGATCGACGAGCTGGCCGAGCTGTCGCACAGGTCCCAGGTGACCTTCTTCGACTCGACCATGGTACGGATCTTGCCGGCCGAGGGACCTGAGCTGTCCATCACAACCTTCACGCCCGGCTTCTTGGCCTCGAACGGCTTGCCGTAGTAGTTGCCGAAGCCGTCATTGGCGATGCCGCCCCAGTTGACCAGCGTGATCGTCTTGCTGTCCTGCGCCAGCGCGCCGCCCGCGCCGGCGGGAATGGCCGCGGCGACGCCGAGCGCGCCGAGCATCTTCAGTGCGCCGCGCCGGTCGATCTCGCCGCGCGCCAGGCGTTCCTGCACGATGGCGACGCAATCCTCTTGGAAGCTTTGAATCTTGGTCATTATTCCCCTCCTGTTCGATCCCCTGTCCCCTCCAGGCAATCCCGGCCAGCAAGTGGCTGCATCCCTGCCATGACGCGATTTCACCTGAAATCCCGCCGAATGGTATGCATCTTTCGGACCAGGGGTCAAAACCTGCGCGATGGCGCGCGGGCGATTGTCGAGGGGACATGGCGATGGCCGATATCTTCGCGCCGGGCTTCAAGGAAACGCCGTACTGGTGGGAGGCGGCGGCGCCCACCCAGGCCGACAAGCCGGTCGACCTGCCCGCGAATGTGGACGTCGCGATCGTCGGCGGCGGCTATGCCGGGCTTTCCGCGGCGCTGGAGCTGCGCCGCCAGGGCGTGGGCGCGCTGGTGATCGAGGCCGAGCGCATCGGCTTCGGCGCCAGCTCGCGCAACGGCGGGGCGGTCTCGGGCGGGCTGAAGCTGGCCCAGGGCGACATGGCCAAGCGCATGGGCGACGCGCGCGCGGCGGCGATCCTGGAGGAAGCGGCACAGTCGCTGCCCTATCTGGAGGACCTGATCCAGCGCGAGGGTATCGAATGCCACTACAGGCGCTCGGGACGCTTCGTCGGCGCGCATTGCCGCAAGGTCTACGACGGCATGGCGGCGCGGGCCGAGAAGCTGCAGGCGCTGACCGGGCTCAGGGCCTATGCGCTGCCCAAGGAGCGCCAGCACGAGGAGATCAACACCGGCTACTACGCCGGCGGCATGGTGGCCGACGCCACCGGCTCGCTGCATCCCGCGCTCTACCACCAGGGGCTTGCGGCGGCGGCGCGGCGCGCGGGCGCCGTGGTGGTCGACAGCACGCGCGTCTCGAAGGTGACGCGTGGCGAGGACGGCTTCACCGTCGCGACGCCGCGCGGCACGGTCCGGGCCCGCGAGGTGCTGGTCGCGACCAACGGCTACACCGACAAGGCCGCGCCCTGGCTGAAGCGCCGGCTGATCCCGGTGGCGAGCTACATCATCGCCACCGAGCCCCTGCCGCCCGAGCAGATGAAGCGGCTGATCCCGAACGGCCGCATGATCTCGGACACCAACCGGGTGCTGCACTACTACCGTCCGTCGCCCGACGGCACGCGCATCCTGTTCGGCGGCCGCGCCAGCTTCCGCAGCATCACCCCGCGCGAGGCGGCGCCGACGCTGCACCGCTTCATGTGCGACATCTGGCCCGAGCTTAAGTCGACGAAGATCACTCATGCCTGGACCGGCAATGTCGCCTTCACCTTCGACTTCACCCCGCATATCGCGGTCAACGACGGCATCCACTACGCCGCGGGCTGCCAGGGCAGTGGCGTGGCGATGGCGACCTGGCTGGGCCACCAGGCGGCGCTGCAGATCGCGCGCCGCGCCAACCGCCCCTCGGCATTCTTCGGCCTCGATTTCCCGACCATGCCGACCTATAGCGGCAATCCGTGGTTCCTGCCGATCGTCGGCACGGCCTACCGGTTCCAGGACTGGCTCGACCGGCGCGCGGGCTAGGCGCGCCGGCTCGCCTGCAGGCGCCTACGACGCCGCGCGGATTTCGATCGTCTTCTGCGCCGCCTTGCGGGCGAAGCAGCGGTCGACCCAGGCCTTCACGTTCGGCCAGGGCGAGAAATCGAACTTGTTGACGTAGGGCGTGAACAGCACGCCGGCGACGTTGAGGTCGGCGATGGAGAAGTCCTTGCCCAGCAGGTAGGGCTGCTTGGCGAGGTGCTGGTCCAGCACCTTCAGCGGCTTGTCGAGCGCGGCCAGCGCGTCGGCCGCGACCTTGGCGTCGCGCTTCTCGGGCGCGTAGCCCCAGGTATGCATGCCGTAGGCACCGCTGTGCTTCTCCACCTCGGTCGCGACCCACAGCGTCCACTGCCAGGTCCTGCCCTCGTCCTCGACCGAGGCGGGGTAGAGCTTGCCCGCGCCGTACTTCTTGGCGAGGTAGAGGTTGATCGCGAGGGACTCGAACAGGTTGGTCTTGCCGTCCTGCAGCGCCGGCACGGCGCCCATCGGGTTGATCGCCAGGAACTCGGGCTTCTTGGTGCCGCCATCGGTCCAGGTGACCTTCACCTGGTCGTAGGGCAGGCCGAGCTCCTCGGCCGTCCAGATGTTGCGGATCGCGCGCGACTTGGGGATGCCGATGATCTTTACGTCAGCCATGGGGTGTTTCCTCTGGAAAGGGACGGAAGTCAGACCGGATCGCGGACCAGCGGGCCGGTGGAGCAGTGGATGCCGCCGCCGCCCAGATACACGTTGTCGTAGGGGATCGTCACCACCGAAATGCCGGCCTTGTCGAGCTTGTCGAGTGTGCGCGGGGAGACCTGGTCGCTCATGATCAGGCGGCCCGGGCGCACGGCGATGCAGTTGATCGAGCTGACGCCGTCGTCCGGATGCACCTCGATCGTGCGGATCTTCATCTCCTCGAGCTTCTGCAGGAACCAGAACGGCAATTGCGTCGGGTTGATGAAGGCGGTGTCGACGTCGATCATCACGAAATTGCCGTCGATATGCAGGCGGTAGCCGGTGAGCTGGACGCGCAGCAGCTCGACGCCCATCACTTTAAGCACTTCCTCGAGCTGGCGGGCGCCTTCCTCGTTGACGCGGCTCGAGATGCCGATGACGGCGGTCTTCTTGTTGATGAAGGCGAAGCTGCCGCCTTCCATGATGCCGGTGCCGTGGATCGTGCGCAGGATCGGCATGCCCAGGTGGACCAGGGTCTGCGTCACCGCGCGCTCCTCGCCGCGGCGGCTGACCGGGCCCATGCGGGTGACGATGGCGCCGCCGTCCACGGCGATGATCGAGTCGCGCGTGTAGACCGTCTTCATGCGGCCAGGGATCATCGCGTTGCGCTCGATGTTCGCGACCTCGACGCCCTCGGCGCGCAGCGCGGCCACCAGCCCGTCATGCTCCTTCTGCATCTTCTCGAGCGGCGGCACCTCGCGTCCGCGCCAGTACCAGCCGGCCTCGGGATCGCCGAAGGCGCCCAAATCCTCGATGCGCTTGGTCGGGTCGACGATGCGCATCTCGTCGCCCGGCCGGTGCATCAGCACGACGCGCAGGCGGCCGACATCGTTGTTGCAGCCCCAGTGCCGGCCCCAGATGAACTTCTGCTGTTCCGGCGTCTCGAAGGCGGGCTCGGGCGCGGAGGGGAACCGCTTGATCAGCATGTTGTAGCGGTATTCGCCCTCGGTCATGATCGACATGGCGTATCTCCCTAGATCAAGCGTTCTTCGGCGTCGGCAGAGTCCATTCCTCGCCGCGCACGGTCTGCACGTATTCGGGCCAGCGGAAATCGATCGGCGCGTCGAAATCCTTGGGCAGCAGGGGCGCCAGCCAGTCCTTGCCGCCGATGCCGCCGCCCGTGCGCTCCTCGAACTCCGCCTTGCAGGCCGCAAGCTTCTCCGGCGCTGTCGCCAGCTCCACCAGCGTCGCGCCGACGGTCCGGGCGGCGGTCAGGTGCAGCGGGTCGATCGCGGCCGGCACGCCGCCCAGGGCGTTGCGCGGCCAGTCCGGCAGCGCGTAGCCCGGCTTGGGCGAGCGCAGCATGGCGCGGCCG
>JAEULC010000340.1 GCA_016792605.1 Rhodospirillales bacterium | reverse complement strand
CCGCATCGCTTCCCACTCCTCGAACTTCAGCGGCCGGTTGTCGATGCAGGACGGCAGGCGGAAGCCGAACTCCGACAGGATCGACTTGCGCGCGTAGTCGCCGCGATACATGCCGCCGATCTGCGGCACGGTCACGTGGCTCTCGTCGACGATCAAAAGCGCGCCCTTCGGGAGGTACTCGAACAGGGTCGGCGGCGGCTCGCCCGGCCGGCGGCCGGTCAGGTAGCGCGAGTAGTTCTCGATCCCGGCGCAGGAGCCGGTCGTCTCCATCATTTCAAGGTCGAAGGTCGTGCGCTGCTCCAGGCGCTGCGCCTCCAGGAGCTTGCCGTCCTTGTTCAGCTCCTCCAGCCGCGCCTTCAGGTCGACGCGGATCTGCTTGATCGCCTGGATCAGCGTCGGGCGCGGCGTCACGTAGTGGCTGTTCGGGTAGATGGTGATCGACGACACGCTGGCCGACTTCTCGCCGGTCAGCGGGTCGAACTCGTGAATCGATTCCACCTCGTCGCCGAACAGGCCGACGCGCCAGGCGCGGTCCTCGTAGTGGGCCGGGAAGATCTCGACCGTGTCGCCGCGCACGCGGAAGGCGCCGCGCTGGAAGCCCACGTCGTTGCGGCGGTACTGCAGCTCGACCAGACGCTTCAGAAGCTCGGTGCGATCGATGCCCTTGCCGACCTCGACGTCGAACACCATGCGGCTGTAGCTCTCGACCGAGCCGATGCCGTAGATGCACGACACCGAGGCGACGATGATGACGTCGTCGCGTTCCAAGAGCGCGCGCGTCGCCGAGTGGCGCATGCGGTCGATCTGCTCGTTGATCGAGGATTCCTTCTCGATATAGGTGTCGGTCCGCGGAACGTAGGCTTCGGGCTGGTAGTAGTCGTAGTAGGAGACGAAGTACTCGACCGAGTTGTCGGGGAAGAAGCCCTTCATCTCGCCGTAGAGCTGGGCGGCCAGCGTCTTGTTCGGCGCCAGGATCAAGGTCGGGCGCCTGGTCGCCTGGATCACGTGCGCCATGGTGAAGGTCTTGCCCGAGCCGGTGACGCCCAGCAGCACCTGGTCCTTCTCGCCCCCCTCGACGCCCGCGATCAGCGTCTCGATCGCCTGCGGCTGGTCGCCCGCGGGCTGGAAGTCCGACGCGATCTTGAACGGCATCCCCTGGCCGGTACGCTCGGGCCGCGCGGCGGGGATCGGGGTCTGCACGACGGACATGCGGCCTGGCTCCATCGGATGGCACCGGATCGTTCACGCACCGCCTCCCAACGTCATGGCCGGGCTTGTCCCGGCCATCCATTCGACGCGTCGCCGTCGCCCTGGCCGGGAAGCATGGATGCCCGGGACAAGTCCGGGCATGACGGATTAGGGGGTAGGAGCAGTGCCGATAATGGGGACTCCGGCGGTGGATTGCCAGAGGCACCCTAGCGGTCGCCGGCTCCGCCGTCGCCGCCCTCGCGGATGTTCGCGGGGGGCGACGGCGCGACCGTGTGGGCGGGCACGGCGCCTTCGGGCATGCGCGCCTTGCGGCGCGTCGCATAGGCCACGAGGATCACGACCACGGCGATGGCGCAGATGATTCCGATGATCGTGAGTCCGTCCATCGCCTGGTTCCCCTAAGGCTTGCCTCTACGGCTTCCTGGCGACCATCCACATGTTGTCGCTGGTCGGCGCGTAGTCGAGCGGCGTGAAGCGCGCGACCTCGAGGCCGGCCTGGCTGACCAGGCGCTTCAGGCTCGCTGGCGTGAAGTAGTTGACGTGGTCGGGCCAGCGGAAGCCGCACCAGCGCCGGCCCATCACCCGGCGGTTCAGGCTGGCGTAGTTCGGCACCTTGATGATCGCCGCGCCGCCCGGCGCCAGGGCGTGGCGCACCCCGCCCAGCGTCGCCATCGGCTCGGCGTCGTGCTCCAGGAAGGAGCGCATGACCACGCCGGTGAACTTGCCCTCGGGCATCAGCCGCAGGCCCTCGGCCGCCGGCGCGTTGACGACGAAGCCGCCGCGCGGCTCCAGGGCCTGGCGGGCGCGCTCGGCCATGTCCTTCGAGATCTCCAGGCCGCAGCGCACGTAGTCGCCGGGCAAATTGGCGATCTGCCAGCCGTCGCCGCAGCCGATGTCGATCACCATGCCCGGCGGCACGTAGCGTTGGGCCAGACTGGCGAGGCGCGCGCGCTTGAACCAGTGCAGGCGGAACCGCGTCCCTTTGCTCATCGCCTGCAGGACAGGGTTTTCGGCGCGGCGCGCGGCCCCCTCGGCCGGCGCGCTCTTCTCCCAGGCGTGGTCGACGGCGAGTTCCGCGTAGACCGGCACGTTCTCCAGGTAGACGAAGCCGCAGCCGCCGCAGGACTTCACCTGCCAGTCGCCCTTGGAATAGGGGCCGGGCGCCGTGGCCGCGTTGTCCCGGCCGCAGGCCGGGCAGGCGCGGTACCGCGTGCGGTAGCCGTGGTCTCCGGAAGCGGCGGCGAGCGCGACCATGGCCCTAGAACAGCTTGCCGCCGTTGGGCACGGGATGGCTGACGCCGATCATGACCACCCCGCCCTCGGGATCGGGGAAGCCCAGCACCAGCACCTCGGACATGAACTTGCCGATCTGCTTGGGCGGGAAGTTGACCACGGCGGCCACCTGGCGCCCGGGCAGGTCCTCGAGCTTGTAGTACTTGGTGATCTGCGCCGAGGTCCGCTTGGTGCCGATCGCCGGGCCGAAATCGACCGTCAGCTTGTACGCCGGCTTGCGCGCCTCGGGATAGGGCTCGGCCGACACGATCGTGCCGACGCGGATGTCGACCTTGGCGAAGTCGTCGTAGGTGATGGTGGCCTGATTGGCCTGGGGGGCGATCATCGAACTCCATTCCGGCCATTGCGCGCGCGACGCGGGAGACTACCCTCAAACCCCGATGCGGGCCAAGGCCAAGGGCCCCAAACCGGAGGATCGCACGCATGCCACCGGCCTCGCTGCTGCTCGGCGCCACCCTGGACGCGGTCGCCGGCACCGATTTCTTCCGGTGGTTCCATCTGGAACGGCAGCTTGGCGCCAGCGAAGGGCAGATCGAGTTCCGCCCGAGCGGCGCGGCCTTCCGCGACCTCGTCGCCATGACGATCCATCGAGACGCCCGGGGCATCGTCGCCGCGGCCGAGATCCGGATCGCCCGTTCGTTCATCGACGACCCCGACCAGGGCATGAACGCGGCCGATTTCGCCGCCAGCTTCCTGAGCGCGGCGCTGCCGTCTCGGGAGCTGGCCGGCATTCAGCACCTGGTCGACACGCTGCGCCACCACTGGCGCTATGCGCGGCCGCGGATCGTCGCCGCCGGGCAGCCGGCGCCGGAAATTCACCTGGACAGCGCGCCCTACCTGGTCTGGCTGGGGCGCAATCCGCATTGGACGCAGCCCGAGTCGGCGACGGGGCTGCGCCTGGAGGCGACCGGGTCGGACGTGCGGATTACCGTCGGCCTGGACTCCGCTCGTCCGACCCCCTGAAGCAGAACGGGCCGTCCCTTCACAGGGACGGCCCGCCTGAAAACCGGTATAGCGGCAGCTTACTTGTGCTTGCCGTTGACCTTGCCGTTGGCGACGGAGTGCTTCACCTCGTCCAGGGCCTCGGCGACGCGCTTGCTGATCACGCCGAACGCCTCGGTGTTCGACTTCATCAGGATCTCGCCGAGCTCGCGGGCGTTCGACAGGCCCTTCTCGAAGCCGGCCTTCGCCAGCTCGGCCTGCTTCGCCAGGCGCACGTCCGGGGCCTGGCCGGCCGCCGTCAGCTCCTGGCCGACCTTGGTGAACTCCTCGATCGACTCGCGGACGATGTCGGCCTGGCGCTTCGCCACGGCCTGGTAGCCCTCGAGCGCCAGCTGGTTGGCGGCGGCAATGGCCTCGAAGTTCTTGCGCTGCGCCTGGACCATGCTCTCGACGTTCACGCCCGGGAACTTGAAGTCGCCCATGGCCTTGGTGAAGTCCATGCCCTTGGCGAAATCCATGCCCTTGGTGAAGTCCATCATCTTGGTGAAGTCCATGCTGGCGAACGGATTGGCGGACTTGATCATCGCGCTAGGCTCCAATTTTTGTGCAAGTTGCACGCTTAATGGGCGACTGCCGCCCATTCGTCATGCTGCAACGCAATATAAGGGCAATGTGCCCGTGTTCCAGGCATCCGTCAAGAGATTTTTGTGCAGCGCAATACGACTGGGGAAAGGGACGCCTACCCTTTTCGCCGGCCCTTGCCCCGATTTTTCGGCCCTTGCCCTAGGCGCGGGCAAAAAGCGTCCGGGCAATCGGCTCCACGCGCGCCAGGGTCGTATCGAGGGCCGCCATCGTCTTGGCCAGGTCGTCGCTCTCGTCGTTGAGCCAGACCCGCAGGACCCCCAGGTGGATCGCGCCCAGGGCCTTGGCCTTGAGGACGCCCAGCGGCCCGCCCGTGCCGATTCCCGCCGCCTCCAGCATCCATTCCATGGACCGCCGGCCCTGGCCGCACAGGCATAGCAGCGCCAGGGGGTCGCGCGGCGCCTCGGCCACGATCGAGGCGATCGCCGCCCGGTAGGGCTTCATGGCGTCGTAGCGCCGCATCATCACGTCGAACAGCCGGTCGCGGGGCGATTCCCCGGCATCCGCGCCGGCGCTTCCGCCCTTGAGGACCTGGCCGTCGATGCGCCGGGCGAACCCGGCCAGAATCGCGGTCCTGGACGGGAAGCGCGCATAGAGCTCCATCAGGCGCACGCCGCAGGCCTCGGCGACGGTGTTGAGGGTAACGCTGCCCCAGCCCTCGCGCGCCGCCAGGTCCATGGCCGCGTCGATCGCGCGCGCGCCGAGATCGGCCTGGCCCCGATCGGCCGCCGCCTTCGTCGCCTTGCGCGCGGATTTCTTCGCTTTCGCCTTGGCCATGTCCGTAGTCTCCCTAGCCGCCCCGTGCCTGGGGGCGTGATCGCCGTCACCGCGACTTGGTGACCTGCATCACATCCCCGCAGGGCCGTTTCAGCGACACTCTGCCTATCGGAACGGACAACCAAGTAGGGGTTGGTCGCTCCGCAAAGGGCGCGGCGCTTCAAACCTTGGGCGGTCGGGAAGCGTCGCGCCCACTACTTTAGGCCTCGGGCCCCTTCTTTCAATCCCAAGGGCCCTTCAATCCTTCAACAGCTTCAAGAGCCGCTCGGCCTCGGCGAGGTCGTCGGGCGCGTTCGCGTTGAAGAACGGGTCCACCGGATCGGTGGCGAACTCGACCACGGCCAGGCGATACCGCGCCGTCCAGCGGTCGACCTTGCGCATCTCCTCCTCGACCATCGCCTTGCGCAGGTCGCCCGCGAGCGCAACGGGCCAGAGCCCGATGATCGGGTAGTCCTGGCCCGCCGAGCGCACCGAGACGAGCTCGGCTTTCGGCAGCTCGGCCGCCATCCGCGCCACGAGATCCCTGGGCACGAAGGGCGAATCGCCGGCGACGGTCGCGACATGGGTGGCATCGGGCGCGTTCGTCCGCGCCCATTCCATCCCGGCCAGCACGCCCGCGAGCGGCCCGGGAAAATCCGGCAGGCTGTCCGGCACGACCGGCAGGCCCAGGTCCGCGAACCGCGCCGGGTCGCCGTTCGCATTCAGGATCGCCCGGTCGACCTGCGGGACTACACGCTCGACAACATGCTGGAGAATCCGCTTGCCGCCGAGCAGCCGCAGCCCCTTGTCGCCGCCGCCCATGCGCCTGGACAAGCCACCGGCCAAGATGACGGCAATCGGGCGGACGGCGATGTTGGCAAGCATGTAGTCGAGATTAACGGTCGAGCGCCGCCTCGACCACCGTGTAGGCCTTCACCTGGTTCCGGCCGGACCGCTTGGCGTCGTAGAGCGCCCGGTCGGCCGAGACGATCGCGTCGTTCACCGGGCCCGAGCGCAGAAGGGCCAGGCCGAACGAGGCGGTGAGGCAGTGCTTCTTGCCGTCGTCGAGGTCGACCGGCGGATCGGCGATCGCCATCCGCAGGCGCTCGCAGACCGCCGCCGCGGCCTCGAGGTCGGCGTTGGGCAGGCAGAGCAGGAATTCCTCGCCGCCATAGCGGAAGACCGTGTCGTAGGGCCGCACCTGAGCCAAAAGCCGCCCGGCCGCGGTCGCCAGCACGCGGTCGCCCGCGGTATGGCCGTGCGTGTCGTTGATGCGCTTGAAGTGGTCGAGATCGACCAGCACCAGGCACAGCGGCGCGCCGGTGCGGCGGGCGCGGACCGCCTCGCGCTCGAGCTCGGCCATCATGGTCTGGCGGCTGTGCGTGCCGGTCAGCGGGTCGAGGTCGGAGAGCAGGCGCTGGAACGCGGCGCTGATCCGCCGCGCGCGGGTGTTGAAGTCGTCGGCCGCCTGGACGAAGCGGTCGTAGTCGCCGACCGGAATCGCGCCGCCGTCCCGCGCCAGCCCGGCCAGCACGCGCGCCTGGCCGTGCATCCGGCGGTGCGCCTCGGCCAGGTCGTGGAACACCGGCTGGTCGACCAGTCCGCCGTCGTGCCGGTGCAGCGCGTACCACTGGCCGAAGCGGCAGGCCTCGCAGCCCCCGTCGTCCGCGACCCCGGCGCTCAGGGCCTCGCGGCAGATCAGCGCGCGGTTCCACTGGTGCAGCCAGTCGAGATGCTCGTCCACGGCGGCGTCGACCGCCGCGATGATGTCGAGCGTCGACGCGGCGTCGCCCGGTGCGGACGCCGGGGCGAGATCGATTTCCGCAAGCTCGGTCATCGGCGCGTTCTGCGGTCCTCTGAAAAGGGCGGATTCACCCTGGCGCAAGCTTAGGCCCCAAGGCTTTCGCAGAGGTTAACCACGTCCCCTCCCGGCGGCGGCCCGGCCCTTCGCCAGGGCGAGGCGCATGACCGGGCGCGATGGGCTGGGACGCGCCGCCTCGGTGAAACCCGCGTCACGGAAGACTTGTGCCGCGCCGACGAAGGCCGAGAAATCCATCGCCTTCCTGTCGGTGTCGATCGGGTAGCCCTCGATCAGCGTGGCGCCGTTCGCGCGCGCATGCTTCACCGCCGCGTCGAGCAGCGCGGCGCTGACGCCCCGGCCGCGATGCGACTTGGCGACGAAGAAGCACGGCACGGACCAGCAGGGCCGGTCGTCGACGGTCTTGGCCTTCGACCGGAGCAGCGAGGCATAGGCCTCTTTGGGCTCGACCGCGCACCAGCCGACCGGCACGCCGCCGTCATAGGCGAGCACACCCGGCACGGCGCCGCCCGTGACGATCTTCTTGAAGGCGCGCTTGTTGCCATCGCCGGCATTTGCCTTGAACGCGGCGCGCGACAGCCGCCACCACATGCACCAGCACCCGGCGCAGGCCCCGCGCGGGCCGAACAGCGACTCGATGTCGTCCCAGCGATCTTGCGTCGCCGGCGCGAAGGTCAGTTTCAACGAAGCCCTACGCGGCATCCGCGTCCGCGCCGCCCTTGCGGCGGTGGCGGCGTTCCTCGTCCTCGACCTTCGAGGGATCGGCGTCATAGCGGAGGCGCTCCTGCCCCGCCAGCGCGATAAAGCGCTTGCCCTTGGCGCGGCCGACCAGCGTCAGCCCCGCCTGGCGCGCGAGCGCCACGCCCGACGCGGTGAAGCCGGAGCGCGAGATGAGGATGGGGATGCGCATCTGCACGCACTTGATCACCATCTCCGAGGTGAGCCGCCCGGTCGTGTAGAAGGTCTTGCCCTCGGGCCCGATGGCGTTGAGGTGCATGTAGCCGGCGATCTTGTCGATCGCGTTGTGGCGGCCGACATCCTCCATGTAGACCAGCGGCCGATCTTCCTCGCACAAGACGCAGCCATGGATCGCGCCTGCCTCGAGATAGAGGCTCGGCGTCAGGTTGATCTTCTTCGAGAGCGCGTAGATCCAGGAGGTCTTCAGGACCGCGTCGCGGTCGAGATGGATCTGGTCGAACTTCTCCATCATGTCGCCGAACACCGTGCCCTGGGCGCAGCCCGAGGTCAGCGTCTTCTTGCGCAGCTTCTCCTCGAAGTCGGTCTGGCGCTCGGTGCGGACCACGACCGTGTCGATCTCCAGGTCGACGTCGATCCCAGTGATGCGGTCGTCGGGCCGCAGCATGTTCTGGTTGAGCAGGTAGCCGACGGCGAGGCAGTCCGGATAGTCGCCGACCGTCATCATGGTGACGATCTCGCGCCCGTTGAGGAACAGGGTCAACGGCCGCTCGACCGGCACCGCCGTCTCGATCGGCTTGCCGTCCTGGTCGGTGCCCGCGACGCGCTCGGTCAGGCGCGGGTCGGCGGGGTCGGGCCGGACGAGGAATTCCTTCATGGGCCCACTATGGGCAGCCGGCGGGCGGTTCTCAAGCCGCCCTATCTTCCTGTTCTGGTTCCAGCCTTTCCGGAATTGGAATTTGGCGCAGATCGGTGCATAAAAATCGCCATGAGTGAGATCGCCGCCGCGTTTGCCGCCGCCGTCTCCCTGGTCGTCGGGCTGGACCCCGAGCTGGGGCGGATCGTCGCGCTGTCGATCCGGGTCAGCTTGGTGGCGGTGATCCTCGCGGCCTGCTTCGGCCTGCCGCTGGGCGCGGCGCTGGCGGTGTTCCCCTTTCCCGGCCGCCGGGTCGTGATCGTCCTGCTCAACGCGCTGATGGGCCTGCCGCCGGTCGTGGTCGGGCTGGTGGTCTACCTGCTGCTGTCGCGCAGCGGACCGCTCGGCGGGCTCGGCTGGCTGTTCACCCCCACGGCGATGATCCTGGCGCAGACCATCCTGATCACGCCGCTGATCGCCGCCGTGGCGCGCCAGTCCATGGCCGAGCTCTGGACCGAGTATGCCGACGAGCTGCGCTCGCTGGGCGCCGGTCCCTGGCGCACCATCGGCACGCTGCTGTGGGACGGGCGCTTCGGCCTGCTCACCGCGATCCTCGCCGGTTTCGGCCGCGCCTCGGCCGAGGTCGGCGCCGTGATCATGGTCGGCGGCAACATCGCGCACGTGACCCGCACCATGACCACCGCCATCGCGCTGGAGACGGCGAAGGGCGAGCTGGCGTTGGCGCTCGGCCTCGGCATCGTGCTGCTGACGATCTCGATCGCGGTCAACGCCACGGCCTACCTGGTCGGCGAAGTCACGCGGGCGCGACAGGCGTCGGTGGCATGAGAGACGGCACGCTCCCGGCGCCCCCGGCCGCCATCCTGCCGCTCCAGGTCGAAGGCCTCGGCTTCCGCGCCGGCGGCCAGCACCTGCTGCGCGGCGTCGGCTTCACCGTGAACCGCGGGCGGCGCGTCGTGCTGATGGGACCGAACGGCGCCGGCAAGAGCCTGACGCTGCGCCTCTGCCACGGGCTGGAGCGGCCGAGCGAGGGCCGCGTGGCGTGGCAGGGCCCGGACGCCGCGAATGCCCGGCATCACCAGGCGATGGTGTTCCAGCGCCCGATCCTGCTGCGCCGCTCGGCGGCGGCGAACATCGACTACGCGCTCGACATACGCGGCGTGCCACCGGCCCAGCGTCCCGCACGCGTGCATGCGGCGCTCGCCCTGGTCGGACTCGACGCGCTGGGCGACCGACCGGCGCGCGTGCTCTCGGGCGGCGAACGGCAGCTCCTGGCGATCGCGCGCGCCGCGGCCTTGAAGCCCGAGATGCTGTTCCTCGACGAGCCGACCGCGAGCCTCGCGCCGGCCGCCGCCAAGCGCGTCGAGGCCGCGATCCGGCAGATCCACCGGGACGGCGCGACGCTCTTGATGACCACGCACGATCTCGGCCAGGCCCGCCGCCTCGCCGACGAGATCCTGTTCCTGCACGAGGGCCGCCTGGTCGAACACGGCCCCGCCGCCGATTTCTTCGCCGCGCCGAAGAC
>JAEULC010000287.1 GCA_016792605.1 Rhodospirillales bacterium | reverse complement strand
GGCGACCTCGCCTCGGCCCAGGGCAAGGCGATCAAGCGCCAGATCCGCGACGCCTTCTACCAGGACAAGGACGACTGGAAGGCCAAGGTCCTGCCGCGGGCGCTGGAGATCATCGACCGCGCGGTGGCGGGGCTCGCGCGCGCATGACCGCCGGGCAGCGCCAGGCGGCGAGGATCGGGCTGATCGGCGTCGGCACGATGGGCGCGGCGCTGGCCGGCAACCTGGCCGAGCGCCAGGTCGGCGTGGCCGTCTACGACCGCGACCCGGCGCGCGCCGGCGCGCTGGCGGCGTCGGTCGCGGGCGTCGAGGCAGCGCCCGACCTGGTCGCGCTGGCGGCCGCGTTGCCTAGGCCGCGCAGCGTGCTGCTGATGGTCAATGCCGGCCAGCCGGTCGACGACGCGCTCGCGGCGCTGACGCCGATGCTGGCCGATGGCGACGCCGTGTTCGACGGCGGCAACTCGCACTGGCGCGATTCCGAGCGGCGCGCGGCGGCGCTGGCGCTGCGCGGCATCGATTTTCTCGGCCTCGGCATCTCCGGCGGCGAGGAAGGCGCGCGCAATGGCCCGTCGATCATGGCCGGCGGCGCGCCGGCCGCCTACGAGCGCGCCGCGCCGCTGCTGGCCGCGATCGCCGCGCGCGCGGACGGCACGCCGTGCCTGGGCTGGTTCGGATCCGGCGCCGGGGCGGGCCACTTCGTGAAGATGGTCCATAACGGCATCGAGTACGCCGTCATGCAGATCATCGCCGAAACCTGGCTGGCGATGGAGCGCCTGATGGGCCTCGGCTTCGACCAGGGCGCGGCGCGCGTGTCGTCGTGGCTCGCCGGCGACATGCGCTCCTACCTGCTCGAGATCACCGCCGACCTGCTGCAGCGGCGCGACCCGCTGACGGGCCGCTTCGTCATGGAGGTGATCAGCGACCGCGCCGGGCAGAAGGGCACCGGCCAGTGGACGGCGACCGCGGCGCTGGAGATGGGCGTGCCGACGCCGACGCTCGCCGAGGCGGTCTATGCGCGGCACCTGAGCGCCCAGGAGGGCGACCGGCGCAAGATCGCCGCGGCGCGCCCACCGCGCGTCCGGCTCGACATGGAGGCGGACCTCGACCAGGTGGTGGCCCCGGCGCTCGACGCGGCGACGGTCATCGCCTATGCGCAGGGGCTGGCGCTGATCGCCGCCGCGGCGAAGGAGCAGGGCTGGAAGACCGACCTTGCCGAGGTGGCGCGGGTCTGGCGCGCGGGCTGCATCATCCGCGCCGACCTGCTGCAGCCGGTCCGCGACGCGCTCCGGGCATCGCCGGGCCTAAGCAACCTGCTGCTGGCGCCGGGCATCGCCGACCGCCTCGCGCGCGGCATCGCCGACCTCAGGCGCATCGTGTCTGTGGGCGTCATCCAGGGCGTATCGATGCCGTGCATGGCCTCGGCGCTCAGCTATTTCGACGCCTATGGCGACACGCGGCTGTGGACCGTGCTGGTGCAAGCGCAGCGCGACCGCTTCGGCCAGCACGGGTTCGAGCGCAACGACCGCCAGGGCAAGTTCCACCTTGACGGCGGCGCGGCGTGACCGCGCGCGCACCGATCGTCATCGTGATGGGCGTGGCCGGCTCGGGCAAGAGCACGGTCGGCCAGCGCGTCGCCGACCTGCTGCAGGTGCCGTTCCACGAGGGCGACAAGTTCCACCCGCCGGCGAACGTGGCCAAGATGACCGGCGGCACGCCGCTCGACGATGCCGACCGCTGGCCGTGGCTCCGGGCCATCGCGGCCGAGATCGACCGCGCGCGCGACGGCGGCGTGGCCATGGTGGTGGCGTGCTCGGCCCTGAAGCGCGCCTACCGAGACGTGCTGATCGGCCACCGCACCGACGTCCGGCTCGCCTATCTGCGCGGGGCGCGCGCGGTGATCGAGCAGCGCATCGGCGGCCGTCGCGGCCATTTCATGCCGCCGACCTTGGTGCCGAGCCAGTTCGCGGCCCTGGAAGAGCCCCTGCCGGCCGAGAACCCGATCGTGGTCGACGTCACCGGTGCGCCCGACCTGCTGGCGGCCGAAATCGTGGCGAAGCTGCGCAGCGGCGGCTAAAGCAGCGGCGTGCGGTAGAGCGCCTTTCCGCCGACCTTGATCTCCACGTCCAGAAGGTAGGACTTCAGCGCCTTTGCATCTACCGTCAGGCCCAGGCCCGGGGCGTCGGGGGCGGCGACCATGCCCTTCGCGTCGGGCAGGATGCGGTCCCTGGTGATCGCCAGCGCCACCGGCTTCGCCTCCAGCGGGTACTCGCAGATCACGTGGTCCTTGAGCCCGGCGAAGGGCTGCAGCGAGGCGCTCAGCGCCAGGTGCGAGGTGAAGGTGTGGTTGACGTAGGTCACGCCGCGCGCCGCCGCATAGTCGGCGACGCGCTTGGCCGGGGCGAGCCCGCCGATCCGCCCG
>JAEULC010000228.1 GCA_016792605.1 Rhodospirillales bacterium | reverse complement strand
GGTGCTCCAGTCGCTGATCGAGCAGCTCTATGCGCGCAATGTCGTGCCGGGCGCCAGCCGCCGGGGCCTGAGCGCCGTGGTGCCGTCGGACGACCCGGGCAGCCCGAGCGATCCCGAGGGCGGCAGCATGCTGGAGCTGGTCCGCGACGCGCTGCGCCGCGACCGCGTCGACCTGTTCCTGCAGCCGATCGTCAGCCTGCCTCAGCGCAAGCACCGGTTCTACGAATGCTTCTCGCGCATCCGCACCGCCGAGGGCGCGCTGATCCAGCCGCAGGAATACATCGAGGTTGCCGAGCGCGCCGGGTTGATGGCGGCGATCGACAACCTGCTGCTGTTCCGCTCGGTGCAGCTCGTGCGCAAGACGCAGAAGAGCAAGCATGACGTCGGCTTCGTCTGCAACATCTCACCGCACACGCTCTCGGACTCGATCTTCCTCGGCGAGTTCGTGACCTATATCGAGGAGCACCAGGGCCTGGCCGCCAAGCTGGTGCTGGAGTTCCCCAAGAAGGACTTCCTGGCGCACGACGCCGCCACGGCCGAGGCGCTGACGCGGCTGCTGCAGCTCGGCGTGCGCTTCTCGATCGACCAGGTCGACGACCTGACGCTGGATATCGAGGGCCTGTCGCGGCGCGGCGTGCGGTTCGTGAAGATCGGCGCCGCGACGCTGCTCAACGAGCTGCGCCTCGACAGCCCCTCGGTCGATCCGCGCGCGCTGAAGTCCTCGCTCGACCGCGCCCAGATCGACCTTGTGGTCGAGAAGGTGGAGTCCGAGAGCGACCTGATCGAGCTCCTGGATTTCCAGATCGACTTCGGCCAGGGCTTCCTGTTCGGCGAGCCGCGCATCGCCAAGGAAAAGGCCTAGAAAGAACTTCCATGTCCGGTCCGCTCTTCATCGATGGCATCCGCGCCATCGCCGACCGCTTTGACGGTTTCATCCTCGACATGTGGGGCGTGCTGCATGACGGCCAGCATCCTTATCCCGGCGTCGTCGACTGCCTCACTCGGCTGAAGGCCGCCGGCAAGCGCCTGGTCGTGCTGTCCAACGCGCCGCGCCGGGTGGCGCCGGCGAAGGCGCGCATGGCCGAGATCGGCATCGATCCCACGCTGATCGACGCGATGATGACCTCGGGCGAGGATGCTTGGCACCATCTGCGCGACCGCAAGGATCCCTGGTACGCCAGGCTCGGGCGCGCCTGCTTCCACCTGGGTCCCGCCCGCGACAAGGGGATGCTGGAGGGCCAGGACATCGACGTCGTCGGCACGATCGAAGAGGCCGAGTTCATCCTCAACACCGGCGCCGACGCGGACGACGAGAAGGTCGAGACCTACACCGCGATGCTGACCCGCGCCGCGGCGCGGAAGCTGCCGATGATATGCGCCAATCCCGACCTGGTGGTGGTGCATCGCGGGATGCTGGCGATTTGCGCGGGATCGTTGGCGCAGCACTACGAGGAGTTGGGCGGCGACGTGCGCTGGCACGGCAAGCCGCACCGGCCGATCTACGATCATTGCTTCGAGTTGCTGGGCATCGCCGACCGGTCGCGCATCGTCGCGGTCGGCGACTCGTTCCGTACCGACATGGCCGGGGCGGCCGGCGCCGGCATATCAGGGCTGTTCGTGACCCACGGCATCCATGCCGAGGAGCTGGGCGCCCCGCCGGGCGGGCATCCCGATCCGGCGAAGCTGGCCGCCATGCTGGCCAGCCACCGGTTCCATCCCGCGGCGGTCGTTCCGTTCTTCCGCTGGTAGTGTGCTAGGGTAGCAACCCGGTCATCTGGGCCGGCACGAAACCCGCGAGGAACGCCAGGGCATCGATGGCGGAGCGAAGCTGGATCTGGCGTTTCGACGCGCCGCCCGGCCCGGTCTGGGCGGCGATGGCCGACACGGCGCGGTTCAACGAGGCCGCGGGACTGCCCAAGCATCGCATCGTCGAGACGCCGCGGCCAGATGGGTCGGTCGCGTATGTCGGCATCGGCCGGCAGGGCCCCTTTGCCATGGAGTGGCGCGAGCATCCGGTCAACTGGGTGCACGAGCGCTGGTTCGAGCATCGCCGGACCTTCACCAAGGGACCGCTGCGCACGATCTGCGCGCGGTTCAGGGTGACGGCGGAGGACGGCGGCACCCGTGGCGACTACAGCGTCGAGGCGGAAGCGGCGAACCCGATCGGCCGGCTGATCCTGGCCACGGGCTTCTTTCCCGCGATCGAGCGCGATTTCGGGCGGCTGGCGCGCGAGGCCAACGACTACGCGCGCGGCCGCGCGGAGAGCCCGTTCCAGATTCCGCCGCCCACGCTTCCCGAAGGCGCGGCCGAGCGCGCCGCCATGCTGGTCGCGCAGATCGAGGCCACGCCGCACGGGCATGGCCTGGCGCGCCGGCTGGCCGATCACGTGCTGAAGGCGTCCGAGGTGGATCTGTGGACGATCCGGCCACTGGCGCTGGCGCGGCGCTGGGACGCGCCGGCGCGCCACGTGATCGAGCTTTGCCTGCAGGCCGTGCGCTCGGGGCTGTTGCAGCTTCGCTGGGACATATTGTGCCCCCGCTGCCGGATCGCCAAATCGCGCAGCGCCGGCCTCGACCAGCTCCCGCGCGGGGCGCATTGCTCGACCTGCAACATCGACTACGACCGCGACTTCTCGCGCAACGTCGAGGCGAGTTTTGCGCCGACGCCGGCGATCCGCCCGATCGAAAGCGGCGAATACTGCCTGTTCGGGCCGATGAGCACGCCCCACATCAAGGCGCACGTGACCGTCGAGCCCGGGGCGACGCGCCGGATCGAGGCGGATTTCCCCTTCGGTCCCTATCGCCTCCGCACGCTGGAGCCGGGCCCGGAGCGCGACATCGAGTGGCAGGGCGGCGGCTTTCCGTCCGTCGAGCTGGGCGAGGACCTCGTCGCTCCCGGTCCGCCGTCGCCGGGCGGCGCCATCGACCTGATCAACCACACCGCGCGGCCGCGCACCTTCATCATCGAAAGCAGGGCCTGGGTGAAGGACGCGCTGACCGCCGACCGGGTGACGTCGATGCAAGCCTTCCGCGACCTGTTCGCCGACGCGGTGCTCGCGCGCGGCGACGACGTGGCGATCGGCCAGGTGGCGCTGATGTTCACCGACCTCAAGGGCTCGACGGCGCTCTACCAGCGCATCGGCGACGCCAGCGCCTTCCACCTTGTTCGCGAGCACTTCGCCTTTCTGACCGAGGCCGTGCGCCAACACGACGGCGCGGTCGTGAAGACCATCGGCGACGCCGTCATGGCAAGCTTCGCCCGGCCGGCCGATGCCGTCGCCGCCGCGCTCGCCGTGCAGCGCCGCGTCGCCGCCTTCAATGCCGGCCACGGCCTCGATGGCGGTGCGATCCAGATCAAGATGGGGATCCACTGCGGCCCCTGCAT
>JAEULC010000227.1 GCA_016792605.1 Rhodospirillales bacterium | reverse complement strand
CTGGCGCAGAAGCTGGTGTCGTGGAGTCTTGGCAAGGCGGAGCGCACCATGACCGGCATGAAGCTGACCAAGGAGGGGCTGAAGCAGGCCGAGCCCCGGCGCCGCGGATGAAGATCGCCGACATCCGCGCAACGACGGTTGCGGTTCCCGTCCGGCATCCGCCCTGGATCAAGCTCTGGTTCCAGCGCACCCATGTCCGCCGGACGATCGTCGAAGTGACCACGGACACCGGCCTGGTCGGGATCGGCGAGACGCGCGGGCCCTGGGTGGCTGCCATCGTCAACAACATCCTGCGGCCGAAGCTGCTGGGGCATGATCCGCTCGAGCGGGCCGGCGCGGCCGCGCTGTGCGTCGAGCCGGTCGACGACTTCGGCTTCCCGGAGGAGACGGTCCGCCGCATGGCCTATGCCGGCATCGAGGTCGCGCTGTGGGACATCGCCGGCAAGCACGCGGGCAAGCCGCTCTACGAATTGCTCGGCGGCAGGATCCGCCCGACGGCAGCGTTCGCGGCCTACGGCTATCCGGTCGATCCCGAGAACGGGCTGGCGCCGCGCGACATTCCGGCGGCATTGGCTCGCCGGGCGAAGGAGGTGGTCACGGAGCAGGGCACGTCGTGGTTCGAGTTCAAGATAGCGCGCCACGACCTGGACTCCGACATCGCCACGATCTTCGCAGTGCGCGAGGCCCTTGGCCCGTCGGTGCGGATCGCGGTCGACGCCAACATGGCGCTGACGATGGAGCAGGCGACGCAGCTGCTCGAGGCCGTGGCGCCGGCCAGGCTCGACAATTTCGAGGAGCCGGTCGCCGGCCTCGCCGACATGGCGACGCTGCGCCGGATCCGCGGCGTGCCGGTCTCGACGCACGCACGCTGATCGATGCGGTGCGGCCGTATCCGGAGATCGACGCGGTCGCCAGCGATCCGCCGCTGCATGGCGGCATCGACGGCACGCTGGCGCTGATGCGCGCCGTGGCCTGCACCGGCCGGGGCTTCTGGCTGCGCTCGACCTGGGAACTGGGCATTGCCTGGGCGGTCGCCTGCCACCTCGGCGTGTCGCGTGGCGAGATCACCCGCGCGGGGCAGGGGCTCATCGACCTGGTCGACGACGACCTGGTGCTCGGCGAGCCGTGGCTGGTGCGCAATGGCGGGGTCGCCCCGCCGGACCGGCCGGGGCTCGGCGTCGCGCTCGACCGGGATGCGCTGCGCGAATTCGCGATTGCTGCGGCCTGAACGGCACGCCGCGCTATTGCGCGGCCAAGGCGGGCCGCTGCCGCAGCAGCGACACTTCTTCCTTCAGCCAGTCGACGAAGTGGCGCACCTTCGGCTGCTCCGCCGCCGCGGGCGAGTAGACCAGGTAGTAGGCTTGGCCCGTCGTCAGCGGTGTGGAGAATAGGGGCACGAGGCGGCCCTGTTCGACGTCGTCCTGGATGAACATGGTCTGCGCCATGGCGATGCCCAGGCCGTCGATCGCGCCCTGGTAGACCAGGCCGGAGTATTCGAGATTGAGTCCGCGCTCCGGATCGAGCTTGCGGGCGCCGACCAGCTCGATCCAGGACTTCCAGTCGCCGGGCCGGCGCAGCGCGTGCAGCAGCAGGAAAGGCTCCAGGTCGTCGGGCACGCGGATCGGGTGTCCGGCGATCAGCGCGGGGCTGCCGACCGGCACCAGTTCCTCGAAGAACAGCGGCTCGCAGATCATGTCGGGCCACTGGCCGTGGCCGTTCCAGATGCCGATGTCGAGCTGCACATCGGGATCGTTCGGCCGCGGCCAGGTATAGGTGTCGACCTTGAGCTCGAGGTCGGGAAAGCGCTGCTTGAACCGCGCCAGGCGTGGCACCAGCAGGCGCATGGCGAAGGTCGGCAGCACCCCGATCCGCAGCGTGCCGCGATCGGGATGCGCGTCGAAATTGGACAGGGTAGCGGCCTGCAGCTCGTCGAACAGGGTCTGCAGCCGCGCCGCGTAGGCCGCGCCCTTCTTGGTCAGCACAACCTGCTGATGCTTATGCTCGAACAGCTTGGCGTCGAGGTATTCCTCGAGCTTCGCCACCTGGCGGCTGACGGCGCCATGGGTCACCGAAAGCTCCTGTGCCGCGCGCGACAGGTTCTGGTGACGGGCGGCGGCCTCGAAGGCCCGCAGCGCGTTCAGTGGCGGAAGCTTGCGGCCGGGCATGGCGCTTCGACGTCTCCCTGGGCGACCCCGCCCATCCTAGAGCACGGCGGCGGCGACCGCGAATCGCGCGCTCACGATGCGCGGCGCTGCATCACGCGCACCGGCTTGCCGTCGAGGAAGGCAAGGGTGTTTTCGATGCTCTGGCTGTAGAACTCGGCGAAGGTTTCGAAGGTCGTGTAGCCGAGATGCGGCGTCAGCACCGTGTTGGGCAGGCCGCGCAGCGGGTGTCCGGCGGGCAGGGGCTCGCGGTCGTAGACGTCGAGCGCTGCGCGGATCCGGCCGGCCTGCAGCGCCGCGACCAGCGCCGCTTCGTCGACCAGGGGGCCGCGCGAGGTGTTCACGAGAAGGGCGCCGGGCTTCATCCGTGCCAGCTCCGCCGCGCCCAGTATGCCGCGCGTCCGGTCGGACAGCACGAGGTGCAGCGTCACGACGTCGGCCTGCTGCAGCAGCGACTCCTTGGTCACCAGAGTCGCGCCCGCCGCGCTCGCGGTTGCCGCGGTCAGGTTCTGGCTCCAGGCGATCACGCGCATGCCCAGCGCCTGGCCGTAGCGTGCCATGCACTGGCCGATCCGGCCGAGGCCGACGATGCCGAGCGTCCGGCCGGCCAGGTCCATGCCCGCGCCGACGCCGTCCTGGAACCGGCCGGCGCGGATGGCGGCGTCGCCCGCCGGGATGTGCCGCGCGGCGGCGAGGATGAGGCCGAGGGTGAGTTCGGCGGTATTCGTGCCCGACCGGCCGCCGCCCGTGATACAGACGGTGACGCCGCGCGCCATCATCGCCTCGGTGTCGATCGACGCGGCCCGCGCGCCGGTGAGCCCGAACATGCGCAGCTTGTCGAGGCGGCTTACCAGGCTGGCGGGGAACGGCGTGCGCTCGCGCATCGCGAGCACGATGTCGAACTCCGCAAGCTGCCGCGCCACGTCGTCCGGCCCGCCGAGGGGTGCGTCGAAGAACGAAACCTGGGCACGCCGCTCCAGGGGCGCCCAGTCGGCGCTGTCGCGCGCCAGACGCTGCCAATCGTCGAGAACCGCTACCCGGGTCATGATCGCACCGTCCTGCCTACCGCTTGAGCCCGTGAACGAACCTGGCCTTGTCGGCGCCGGCGCCGAGAACGAAGGAGAGGTCCGAGCCGATCGAGACGTAGCGGGCGCCCTGCGCGACGAAATCGGCGACCAGGTCGGGCCGCGAGGCCAGCCCGCCGACACCGGTGTGCTTGCCGTGCCGGCGGCAGGCGGCGATCGTCCGGGCATAGGCCTCGCGCACGAGCTGGTGCCCGTACTGGCCATGGATGCCGAGCTCGCCGCACAAATCGTTGGTGCCGATGAACAGCATGTCGACGCCGTCGACCGCGGCGATCTCGTCGACTTTCTCCAGCGCGTCGCGCGTCTCCATCATCGCGACGATCATGGTCGCGTCGTTGGCCGCGGCGTTCGCCTCGGGAACCGGGAAATCGCGAAACTGGTACTGTGCCAGCGGGCCGCCGGCCGATCGTTCGCCGCGCGGCGGATACTTGGCGCAGCGCACGACAGCCTCGGCCTCGGCCGCCGAGCGGATATGCGGCGCGATGATGCCGAGCGCGCCGCCGTCCAGCGCGCGGGCGATGTATTCCGGCGTGTTTGCCGGCACGCGGACGAAGGGCGCGATGCCGACATC
Source organism: Rhodospirillales bacterium (assembly GCA_016792605.1). Classification (GTDB taxonomy): domain Bacteria; phylum Pseudomonadota; class Alphaproteobacteria; order JAEULC01; family JAEULC01; genus JAEULC01. The sequence continues at coordinate 9,182 of JAEULC010000227.1, read as the reverse complement.
CAGCGCGGCGGCGCAGATCTGTCCCGTGGTTTCGAGCGAGAAGGCGCTGTGCTCAAGGTCGACATAGATCGTGTCGAAGCCGCAGGTCGCCGCGATCCGCGCGATCTCGATGTTGCGCACCAGCCGCACGGTCATGGAAGCTACAACCTCGTCGCGCGCCAGCTTCTCCTTGACGCGGTTGCGCAGGATGTCTCTCGGCGACGCGGTCATTTGGGTTCCTTCTTCGGCTGGATTTGGTGCGCTGCAGCAAGCCGCTGCCCATAAGCGATAGCATCGTATAGGCAAGCCGCGTTTGCCGGAAAGTACGCAGCGTCATTTTTCGGCGGCAAGCAGTGCGCATTTTTCTCACACAGAATATTCACGCCGCGGACGGCCAAATATCGCTTACACGGCCATTGATATTCGCACTAAAGTTCCGGCACCCGATCTTGGCGCCGTGGAGTTCGTTCGCGACCATGTCCCCAGCGCGCAGACGCCGCCTCGACCTGCTGCCTTACCTGCTGATCTCGCCGATCGCGCTGCTGCTGCTCGCGATCAGCGTCTATCCGGCGTTGTACGCGATCTGGCTGGCGGGCACCGACGCTTCGCTGCTGCGTCTCGCCCGGGCGCAGTTCATCGGCCTCGGCAACTTCGTGCGCCTGGCCGGCGACGGCGTGTTCCTCGAAGGCCTGTGGCGGACGCTGCGCTGGGACATGGCGGTCGTCCTGACCGAGCTTGCGATCGCGCTGCCGATCGCGCTGCTGCTCAATGCCGGCTTCCACGGTCGCGGCTTCCTGCGCGCTGCGATGATGGTGCCCTACATCACGCCGCCCGCCGTGGTCGCGCTGGTCTTCTGCTACATGGTCGACGGCAATTTCGGCATTCTCAACGACCTGCTGGTGCGGCTCGGCATCCTGGATCAGTACTTCTCGTTCCTCAGCGACCCGACGGCGAGCTTCTGGGTGATCGTGTCGGCGATGGTCTGGTACGGCACGCCGCTGATGACGCTGATCCTGCTGGCGGTGCGCCAGACCATCCCGCCTGAGCTCTACGAGGCGGCGAAGGTCGATGGCGCCAGCCCGTTGCGCATGTTCTGGCACATCACCCTGCCGCACCTCGTGCCGTCGATGCTGTTCCTGGTCCTGCTCCGGACGATCTGGATGTCGAACCACGTCGACATGATCTTCATCATGACCCAGGGCGGACCGGGGTTCTCGAACTACACGGAGGCCGTCTACAGCTTCAAGCTGACGACGCAGTTCGAGATCGGCTACGCCTCGGCCGTCGCCGTCACGCTGTCGATCCTGCTTGTCGCCGCCTCGGCCTTCTACGTGCGCCACCTCGCGCGTTCCGTCCTGGTGACGAAATGAGCCCCGCCGCCCGCACGGCGCGCTGGAAGACCATCGGCGTCTACGCGGCCGCGGCGCTGGTACTGATCTACTCGCTGGGGCCGTTCCTGTGGATCTTCATCGCCTCGATCACGCCGGAGACCAAGACCGACTGGGGCGCGATCAGCGGCCGCGGCGTGACCTACTTTCCGACGCAGCCGACCCTGCAGAACTACATCGACTTGCTGAACAAGACGCCGTTCCTGCAGTACTTCGTCAACAGCGCGATCATCGCCACCGGGAACATGTTCCTGACGCTGATCGTCGCCAGCCTGGGCGCCTACGGCTTCGTGCGCTTCCATTTCGCCGGGCGCGGGCCACTCTTGGTCGGCATGCTGATCGCCTACACAATCCCGAGCGTCGTGCTACTGGTGCCGTTGCTCGTGATCTTCCGCAGCTACGGCCTGATCAACACCCATCTCGGCATGATCCTGGCCGAGGCGACGCACAGCGCGCCGTTCGTGCTGCTGCTGATGATCAACTACTTCTCGACCCTGCCGCGCGAGCTGGACGAAGCGGCGCAGGTCGACGGCTGCAGCCGCTTCGGCACGTTGTGGCGGATCATCATCCCGCTCTCGGTGCCAGGACTCGTGGCCGGCGGCCTGCTTGCCTTCATCATGACCTGGAACAACTTCCTGTTCGCGTTCCTGTTCACGACGACGAACGCGGTCAAGACCCTGCCGATCATGATGCGCCTGTTCGCCATGGGCGAGCCGGCGGTGTGGAGCATCAGCGCGGCCGGCGCCGTGCTGACGACCCTGCCGGTCGCGATCATCTTCCTTCTGTTCCAGCGCATGCTGATGAGCGGCCTGGCCGCTGGGGCGGTGAAAGGCTGACCTGTTCTCGAGTCCGACAACTAATAACCTGCGAAGTGGAGGAACGTCCGATGACCCAGAAAATCGTTCGAAGCGGGCGCGTGTCCCGTCGCAAGACGCTGCAACTGCTCGGCGCCGCCGGCGCCGCGAGCCTCGCCGGCGCTGCCGGCGCGGTCGCCCAGGTGGCCGCCCCGGCGGTGCGCCGCAAGGTGAAGCTCACCTACTGGAACTGGGCCGACAACCCGCCGCACCAGAAGATCTCGCTCGACTCGGTCGAGATGTTCAACAAGTCGCAGAACCTGATCGAGGTCGAGGTAGACGCGACGATGGCGGTGATGGAATCGCGCAAGAAGCTGGTCGTGGCCCACGCGGCCGGGTCGCCGCCCGACGTGATCATGACCGTGCAGTACTGGGTGCAGGACTATTTCGACAACGGCATCCTTCATCCCATCGAGGACTACTTCAAGAAATGGGATGCCGCGTCGGACTTCTTCCCGAACGTGATAGAGCAGACCCGCTCGCGCAAGGGGCAGCCGATCATGTTCGTGCCCCAGACCAGCATTCCCTACTATGTCTTCGGCCGCGCCGACTGGCTTAAGGAAGCCAATGTCGCCGTGCCGGACACGTTCGACCAGTTCGTCGCCGCCGCCAAGGCGATCACCAAGGCGCCGGACCGCTACGGCATCGCCATGCGCGGCCAGACCTACTCGGCGATCCAGGTGATCCTGCCGATCTGGGCCAGCGCCGGGGCGAAGTTCGTCGACGACAAGGGCAATGTCGACTTCGATTCGCCGGCGGCGATCGACGTGACCGAGAAATGGGTCGGCATGTTCACCAAGGACAAGTCGGCCCAGCCCAGCGCGGTCAACGACGGCTATCGCGAGCAGTACGCGCTGATGGAGAAGAGCAAGTGCGGCTTCTGGTTCTACGGCCCGCACGCCAGCCCGGCGATGATGAAGGCGCTGGGCGACGCCATCCAGCCGATGGCGAATCCGCGCGTGGGCAAGGAACGCTACATGCTTGCCAACCCCGAGGGGCCGATGATGACCACGGGCTGCAAGGAGAAGGAGGCGGCTTGGGAATTCATCAAGTTCATCTCCTCGGGCGACGCGCTGATGCTCTACACCGCCGGACGCGCGGTGCCGCCGGTGCGCAAGTCGGCGTCGGCGAACCCGGTCTTCCAGGACAACCGCTTCATCAAGTTCGGCCTCGACGAGGTCGCGACCTGGTGGACGCCGCCCTATGAGAACAAGAACTGGGCGAACTTCCAGGACAAGATCCCGCCCTACTGGCAGGAGGTTCTGCGCGAGAAGATCACGCCCAAGCAGTTCAACGAGCAGGGCGCGAAGTTCCTGCGTGGGCAAGCCTAGCATTCATGTCGCCTGCGTCGGCTTCGTCTTCGACGAGGCCGCGCAGGCGATCATCCGGTCCGTCGCGCCGCCGGATTTTGCGCTGATCTTTGCCGAGCGGCCGGAGTCGCTGGACGAGGCTGCGCTGGCGCGAGCGGACTTTCTGCTAACCGTGGCGCCGACGACCGACGCGATGATGCAGCGCGCCCCGCGGCTGCGGCTGATCCAGAAATGGGGCACCGGCGTCGACAAGATCGACCTTGCCGCGGCGGAACGGCACGGCATCCCGGTCACCATCACATCGGGCGCCAATGCGCGGTCCATCGCCGAGCACGCGATCCTGCTGATGCTGGCCGTGCTGCGCCGCGTCGTGGTGGCCGACCGGTCGGTGCGCGACGGAGCCTGGGACCCGGCGGCGCTGCGGCCGGTATCGCGCAGTCTGTGGGGGCGGACGGTCGGCATAGTCGGCTTCGGCAGCATCGGCCGGGCCGTCGCGCGGCGCCTGCAGGGCTTCGAGGCGCGGGTGCTCTACCACCGGCCGCGCGGCCCGGTGGCGGCGGGCGAAGGGGCAAGCTTCGCCAGCTTCGACCAGCTCCTGGCGGAAAGCGATGTGCTGACCCTGCATTGCCCGGGCGGGGCGAAGAACCGCCACCTGATTGATGCCGCGGCGATCAAGAGGATGAAGCCGGGGGCGATCCTGATCAACACGGCGCGCGGCGAACTGGTCGATGAGCCAGCCCTGGTCGCAGCCCTGAAGGACGGCCGCATCGGCGGCGCGGGGCTGGACGTGTTCGACCCGGAGCCGCTGCCGGCCGGTTCTGCCTTGCGCGGCCTGCCGCAGGTCGTGCTGACGCCGCACGCGGCGGGCAGCGTGCCCGACGACGTGGCGCCGATGGCGCTACACGGCTTTGCCAACATGGAGCGCGCGCTGCGCGGCGATCCCTTTCCGGCGGCCGACGTGGTCGTGGCGCCGGCTCGTCCGCGCGTCTTTCCCGGGGCCGGGTGATGAAGATCACGGAGGTTCGCGTCCATCCCCTGGCGACGGATTTCGCCCAGCCCTGCTGGACGGCGCATGAGCGCTTCGACCGTGCCCAGCTTATCCTGGTCGAAGTGCGCACCGATTCCGGGCTGGTGGGCATCGGCGAGGTGTCCAGCGGGCCGCAGGCGGTCGTGGCCGACTACCTGCGGAAGTTCGCCGAGATCGTGGTGGGCATGGATCCGCTCGGCCATGGGGATATCTGGGCCAGGCTCATGTCGCTGACCGTGCCGCGGCCGGGCGGCATTCCCGGCTGGGACGGGCTCCCGCCGCCGCTGCCGCGCCATGACCGGGCGCAGATCATGGCGGCGATCGGCGGCATCGACATCGCGTTGTGGGACATCAAGGGCAAGGCGGCGGGCCTGCCGGTTTTCCGCCTGCTCGGCGGCACGCGCACCGAGGTCTTCACCTACGCGACCGGCGGGTTCTATGTCGAGGGCGTCTCGCCGATGGCCTGCGCCGAGGAGCTCGCCGGGTACGTGGCGCAGGGCCACCGCGCCGTGAAGCTCAAGACCGGCGCGCTGGCCTTCGACGACGAGGTCGCGCGCGTCGCCGCGACTCGCAGGGTGATCGGGCCGGACGTCCTGCTCATGCTCGACATGAATGCGCCCTACGACCTGGCGGACTGCATCGCCTTCGCCCAGGCGGTCGAGCCGCACGGCATCTTCTGGCTCGAGGAGCCGCTGCACTGGTACCTGCAGCCGCGCGACTTCGTGCGCCTGGCCGCCGCGACCCCGATCCCCTTGGCCCATGGGGAGCGCGAGTGGCACCGCCACGCGGTTCGCGATTTCATCGACCAGGGCGCCATCCGCTACGTGCAGTTCGATTCCACCCGCCACGCCGGCTTCACCGAGTCCCTGCGTATCGCGCACTACGCCGAGATGCACGGGGTGAAGGTCGCACCGCACACCGCGCCGCATATCCACCGGCACTTGGTATCGGCCCTGGGCGATGCCGCCTTCGCCGCCGAGTCGGTCGGCGATCCGGGCCGACACCCGATCCACCACGCTGTTTACAGCGACCCGGCCGACGCGAAGGACGGCATGGTCCATCTGAGCGAGCAGCCCGGGTTCGGCTACGACATCGACTGGGCGCAGGTTGATCGCCTGCGCGCCTGAGCAATTTGGTCCGCGATGAAGGAGAGATCATGACGGTCACGGTTGGCTACGGCGACTACACCTACGAGGCGCTGCCGGCCTGGGGGAAGCTGCCCGACGGCTGGGCGCTGGGCGACGTGGGCGCGATCGCGATCGACGGGCGCGACAACGTCTACGTCTTCAACCGCGGCGACCATCCGATGGTCGTGTTCGACCGCGAGGGCAATTTCCTGCGCTCCTGGGGCGAGGGCGTGTTCAAGCGCGCGCACGGCATCCATCTCGGCCCGGACGAACGGCTGTACTGCACCGACGACGGGGACCACACCGTCCGCAAATGCACGCTCGACGGAAAGATCCTGCTGACGATCGGCATTCCGGGCCGCCCGAGTCCCTACATGAGCAACGAGCCCTTCAACCGCTGCACCCATACAGCGCTGTCGCCCTCCGGCGACATCTACATCAGCGACGGCTACGGCAATGCCTGCGTGCACAAGTACGCGCCCGACGGACGCCGGCTGTTCTGCTGGGGCTCGCCCGGCGCGGACCGGGGGCAGTTCAACCTGCCGCATAACGTCTGCTGTGACGGCGATGGCTGGGTCTATGTCGCGGACCGCGAGAACCACCGCATCCAGGTCTTCAATGGCGACGGGAAGTACGAGACGCAGTGGAACAACCTGCACCGTCCCTCGGGCCTGTTCATGACCGGCGGCAAGTGCCCGGTCTGCTATGTCGGCGAGATCGGGCCCTACATGGAGGTCAACCGCAACACGCCGAACCTGGGGCCGCGCGTCAGCATTCTCGACCACAAGGGCGAGTTGATCGGCCGCCTGACCGGCGCGCCCGGGCCCGCGCCGGAGCCCGGGCGGTTCCAGTCGCCGCACCGGCTGGCGGTGGACTCGCGCGGCGACCTCTATGTCGGCGAAGTCGCGGCGACCGCGTGGCCGTCGCTCTTCCCCGGCAAGCCGATCCCCAGTCCGCTCCGCCGCATGCAGAAGTTCGTGCGGACGCGAGCCTCCTGACCGCGGCAATTCCTGCGCAAGGAATATCTCATCGCGATACGACATCGTCGGAGTGGCTGGCACGGGCGTTGCTGCAGTAAGCTGCATCCGTAGCTTTCCGCGTGGGGGAACAATATGGCGAAAAGTTCGTGGTTCATGGGCCGCCGGGCGATGCTGGGTGCCGTCGGCGCGATTGCCGCTGTTGCCGCCGCGGGTGCGGCCCAGGCGCAGGACGACAAGACCGTCTATTTCCTGACCTGGGGTGGCACGGTCCAGCAGTTCCTGGAAAAGGACGGCTGGAACGCGAAGTTCACCGCCGCCACCGGCTACAAGGTCGTGCTGGTGCCCAAGGCGACCGGACCCGAGATCGTCGCGACGGCCATCGCGCAGAAAGATGCGCCGAAGGTCGACGTCGTGCAGACCGACCTGCTGCCGTTCCTGTCCGGCAACGACCAGGGCATCTTCATCCCGATCGACGCCGCGCAGATGCCGAACGTCAACAAGCTGATCCCCGCGGCGCGGTTCCACCCCAACGGGATCATGACCTACGGCGACGTCTTCTCGATCATCTACAACACCGAAACCTTCAAGAAGAAGGGCTGGGCGCCGCCGAAGGGCGAATGGTCCGAGCTGCTGCGGCCCGAGTTCAAGGGCCAACTCGTCCTGCCGCCGGCGAACACAACCTACGGCCTCTACGCGATGATCATCCTCGCCCGTGTCGGGGGCGGCGACGAGAAGAACATCGAGCCGGGGATGAAGGCGCTGAAGGCGCTCGCCCCCGGCGTCGTCGAGTGGCCGACGACCTTCGCCCGCATGGGCCAGTTCCTGGAGGACGGGTCGGCCTCGGTCGGGTTCTACACCTCGTCGACCGCCAAGGAGCTGGGCAAGCGCGGCATTCCGGTCGAGGGCGTGATCGCCAAGCCGATCATGTTCACCGGCACGGCGGCCGGCATCATGAAGAATGGCCCCAACCCGAAGGGTGCCCATGTGTTCCTGAACTGGTGGCTGTCGACCGAGGTGCAGCAGGCGCGCCAGGCGGGCTTCGGCAACGTGGTCATGAACAGCGAGGTCAAGACCAACTCCATTCCGGCCGAGGACTTGGCCAAGATGGAGAAGATCGACTACGACCACGTCAACAAGATGCGGCCGGAGTGGATCAAGTTCTTCGAACGCGAGATCGTGCAGAAGTAGGACGAGGGCAGGGGCGGGCCAGCCAGGCCCGCTCCCGCCGTTGCGCGCCCAATGGCCTCGATGCCCGATCCGAGCACGCCGCCGCGCGCCGCCAAGGGACTGGAGATCGCCGCCCTGGCCAAGCGCTTCGGTACCAGCGCCACCCTGGCCGTTGCCGGCGTCGACCTGGCCGTGCGGCCGGGCGAGTTCTTCACCGTGCTGGGCCCCTCGGGCTGCGGCAAGACCACGCTGCTGCGGATGGTCGCGGGCATCCTGACGCCCGACGCCGGAAGCATCGCGATCGGCGGGCGCGACGTGACCGCGGCGCCTATCTGGTCGCGCCGCATCGGCCTCGTGTTCCAGAACTACGCGCTCTTCCCGCACATGACGTTGACACAGAACGTCGGCTTCGGCCTGGCGATGCAGAGCGTGCCCAAGGCGGAGCGCCAGGCGCGGGTCGACCGGGCGCTGGCAACGGTGCAGCTCGACGGCTACGGACGCCGCAAGCCTGCCGAGCTTTCCGGCGGCCAGCAGCAGCGCGTGGCGCTCGCCCGCGCCATCGTTACCGAGCCGGACATCCTGCTGCTGGACGAGCCACTGTCGAACCTGGACGCGCGGCTGCGCGAGGACATGCGCGCGGAACTGCGCGACCTGCAGCGCCGCGTCGGCATCACTACGGTGCTGGTGACCCACGACATTCACGAGGCCTTCGCGCTGTCGGACCGCGTCGCCGTGATGCGTGCCGGCAAGGTCGAGCAGCTCGGCGCGCCGACCGAGCTCTATGACCGTCCGGCCAACCGCTTCGTCGCCGCCTTCCTGGGCCAGGTCAACGAGTGGCCGGGCAAGGTCGACCGCCGGGATCGCACACATGCCGAAATCCGCGTCGAGGGGTTGGGCGGCTTCCGCGTGCCCTGCAGCGAAGGATGCCAGCCGGGCCAGGACGCCTGGATCATGCTGCGCCCCGAGCGCGTGCGTCTGTCGGCGGCGGGGTCAGGCGACGATGGGCTTGCGGGCCGCGTGGATCAGGTCGCGCACCTGGGCAACCTAGTGAACTACCGCGTGACCGTCGGCGGCCGGCCGCTGGCCGTGCAGAGCCCGCCCGAGCGCGACCGCGGCTTCGCCGTCGGCCAGGACGTGCGCCTGACCTGGGACGCGGCCGACGTCACGGTCGTGACGGACTGACCGCCAGCGCCGCCCCGGCGCCCATGCTGGCGCCGGTCAGCCTGGGCACGCGGCTCGGCGGCGTCGGCTGGGTGTTCCTGGCGCCGGCCATCGTGCTGATGGCGGTGGTCTACATCGCGCCGCTCTTCGACAGCTTCGCGATCAGCTTCCACCCCAACACGCCCCAGG
>JAEULC010000201.1 GCA_016792605.1 Rhodospirillales bacterium | reverse complement strand
CTTGCCAGCCGGAAGCCGCCAAACCATACTGAATCGATGCGGAAATATTCGCTGAAAGCCCAGGCTTCGCCGCTGCGAAAGCTGGATCCGAAGCCCACGGAACGTCTGTGCGACATTCCGGGCTGCACGGGCCTGGGCGAGTACCGGGCGCCCAAGGCGCGCGACCGGCTGGAGGAGCATTATTGGTTCTGCCTGGAGCATGTGCGCCAGTACAACCAGTCCTGGGACTACTACGCCGGCATGAGCACGGACGAGATCGAGGCCCATATGCGCGCCGACCAGACCTGGCGCCGGCCCAGCTGGCCGCTGGGCGGCCAGAAGCCCAACCATAAGATCCGCTTCGATCTTTTCGACAACATGGGCATCCTGGACGACGTCGAGCTGGCCGGGGCGAACCGCAGCAACGGCACCGGCCGCGGCGGCAAGAAGGAGCAGGCCCGGGCCCATGCCCGCGCCCAGGCGCTGGGCGAGGCGATCCGCAAGTCGCTGGCGATCCTGGACCTGGAGCCGCCGGTCGACTTCACCGCGATCAAGGCCCGCTACAAGGCCCTGGTGAAGCGGCACCACCCGGACGCCAATGGCGGCGACCGCGAGGCCGAGGAGCGGCTGAAGGTCATCAACGAGGCCTTCACGACGCTCAAGGGCTTTTTCGTGCCGCAATCCAGCCCGGCGGAATGAGCGGCCCTGCCCGGCTTGACCCTTGCAGCGCCGCCACGGCCTACTAGGGGGGTGACTCGCGCCCCGCGACTGCCGTAAAACCTTTATTGCAACGCAAAACAACGGATTTCGCCACGATGCCTTCGACGCAGACGACCACCGCCGGACAGCCAGCCGGCCTGCCGGACATCACCATCTCGGTGCGGCAGACCTTCGGCCTGGACTGCGACATGCAGGTGCCGGCCTACAGCCAGACCAGCGAGCACGTCCCCGACACGGACGATGCCTACTGCTTCGACCACGACACGACGCTCGCGATCCTGGCCGGCTTCGCCTACAACCGCCGCGTCATCGTCCAGGGCTATCACGGCACCGGCAAGTCGACCCATATCGAGCAGGTCGCCGCCCGCCTGAACTGGCCCTGCCTGCGCATCAACCTGGACAGCCACATCAGCCGCATCGACCTGGTCGGCAAGGACGCCATCGTGCTGCGCGACGGCAAGCAGGTGACCGAGTTCCGCGAGGGCATCCTGCCCTGGGCGCTGCAGCACCCGACCGCGCTGGTGTTCGACGAGTACGACGCCGGCCGCCCGGACGTCATGTTCGTGATCCAGCGCGTGCTTGAGATCGAGGGCAAGATGACGCTGCTCGACCAGAACCGCGTGATCCGCCCGCACCCGGCGTTCCGCTTGTTCGCCACGGCCAACACGGTCGGCCTCGGCGATACCTCGGGCCTCTATCACGGCACGCAGCAGATCAACCAGGGCCAGATGGACCGCTGGAACATCGTCACCACGCTGAACTACCTGCCGCACGAGGACGAGGTCCGCATCGTGACCTCGAAGGTGCCGCATTACGACAACGAGAAGGGCAAGGCCACGATCAGCGCCATGGTCCAGCTCGCCGACATGACCCGCTCCGGCTTCATCGCCGGGGATCTCTCGACCGTCATGTCGCCGCGCACCGTGATCACCTGGGCCGACAACGCCCGCATCTTCAACGATGTCGGCTTCGCCTTCCGGGTGACCTTCCTCAACAAGTGCGACGAGACCGAGCGCTCGACCGTGGCCGAGTACTACCAGCGCTGCTTCGGCAAGGAGCTGACGCCGGCCAACACCAAGGCCAAGCTGGTCTAGTCTGGAAGGAACTGCGCCCGTGGCAGCGGCCGACACGCCGGTCGAGATCTTCAAGCGCGCCAACGCCGCGGCGTTGCGCGCGATCGCCAAGCGCCCGGATATCGAGGTCGCCTACGCCGCCGATACCGCGGTGCTGGCGGGCAACCAGGCGCGCCTGCCCCTGCCCTCGCGCGAGCTGCCCGAGGGCGAGCGGGCGCAGGTGCGCGGCGAGGCCGACGCGATCGCGCTGAAGCTCCGGCACACCAACAGCAAGACCCACGCGCGCCGGATGCCCACCGGCGAGATGGCGCGCGCGGTGTTCGACGCGGTCGAGCAGGCGCGCGTCGAGGCGCTCGGCGCCAGGCGCATGCCGGGCGTGGCGCAGAACCTGTCGGCCGCGCTCGAGGAGCGCTATCACCGCCAGGGCTACGAGCGCGTGGCGGAGGCCGACGAGTCGACGCTGGCCGACGTCGTGCGCCTGATGACGCGCGAGAAGCTGACCGGCGAGGCGCCGCCGGCCTCGGCCCGGCGCGTGGTCGAGCTGTGGCGCGCGGCGCTGGGCGACAAGCTGACCGAGGACCTGAACGACCTGGCGCGCAACCTGCAGGACCAGGAGTCCTACGCCAAGGTCGCGCGCAAGCTGATCGAGGACCTCGACCTGGAGAGTGCCGAGGACACCTCGGCCGACGGCGACCCCGACCAGAACGAGG
>JAEULC010000197.1 GCA_016792605.1 Rhodospirillales bacterium | reverse complement strand
ATGTCCTTGAACGTGTTGCGGAAGATGAAGTCGCGCGAGTTCTCGAGGTGCTGCTTCTCCCAGGGATGCTTCCACTCCTTGTAGCGGTCGAGCATCGGGAACAGGCCGAAATTCATCGAGCCCATGTTGAGCGAGGTCATCTCGGGCGAGGCCTGGATCGCCGCCGCCAGGCGCTCCTGCAGCGTCATGCCATGGCCGCCGCCCGTGGTGATGTTCACGACCGCGTCGGTCGACTGCTTGATGCGCGGCAGGAACTGCATGAACACGGCCGGGTCGGGCGTCGGCCTGCCGTCCTTGGGGTCGCGCGCGTGCAGGTGCAGGATCGAGGCCCCGGCCTCGGCCGCGGCGATCGAGTCGGTCGCAACCTCGTCCGGCGTGATCGGGATGTGGGGCGACATGGTCGGGGTGTGGATCGAGCCGGTGACGGCGCAGGTGATGATGACCTTGTCGCGTTTCGCAGCCATGCGGGTTTCCTCTCCAGGATGTTCGGGCCAGCGCGGAAAAACTACAGAAATTCCTCGCGGATATCGATGGTCGACTCGCGGCCGAGCCGGTCCATGGTGGACGCGATCCAGCGCTCGGCGCGCGCGCGGCCGACGTCGCGCAGGTGGCACAGGAAATCCCAGTCGGGATTGAGCTTGCTGGCGACGCCGAGCCGGATCATCAGGTCGTCGGCCTCGACCATGTGGATGTACATGCGCTTCATCGTGGCGTCGTCGATCTTGCGCTCGTCGATCAGCTTGGTGACGAAGGCGATGGCGCGCATCTCGCGCATCAAGGACGAGTTGAAGGTGATCTCGTTGAGCCGATTGTCGATGTCGCGCGCCGTCCTGGGCACGCCCTTGCGGATGATGGGGTTGATCCGGATGATGACGACGTCCTGCGCCTGGCAGTTGTAGATCAGCGGGTAGAGCGCGGGATTGCCCATATAGCCGCCGTCCCAGTAGTGCTGGCCGTCGATCTCGACCGCGTGGAAGATCTGCGGCAGGCAGGCCGAGGCCAGGATCGCGTCGACCGTCAGCTCCTTGTGGTCGAAGACGCGGATCTTGCCGGTCTCGACATTGGTGGCCGAGATGAACAGCTTCACCGTCTCGCAGGCGCGGATGCGGTCGACGTCGATCGTCTGGTCCAGGAGGTCGCGCAGCGGGTTGAGGCCGAAGGGATTGAGCTGATAGGGCGACAGCACGCGGCTGGCGAGGTCGAAGGCCAGGTGCCCGGGCGACAGGTCGCGGTTCCAGCCCTGCGAGAACACGTCGAGCCAGTTCATCAGCGGCGCCATGCGCGACGAGGCCACGCTGATCGCGTTCCAGAAGTCGTGAAGCTGCTGCCGCGCGCCGTCGGGCCCGCCCGCCATCAGCCCCTGCGCCAGCAAGGCCGCGTTGATCGCGCCGGCCGAGGTGGCGCTGATCCCGTCGACGGCGATGCGCCCGTCCTCGAGCAGCCGGTCGAGCACGCCCCAGGTGAAGGCGCCATGCGCGCCGCCGCCCTGCAGCGCCAGGTTGATGGTCTTCTCGCAGCCGCCCGGGCCGCGCGGCCAGACATAGCAGACCGAACCGGGCGGCAGGTCGTCGCCGGCCGGCGCGTCAACGCGCTCCGCGGCCGGCGCGCGTCGCCGGGCCGTAGCCTTCTTCGCCGCGTTCCGACCGAGGCCCTTGGCGGACCGCGCCATGCGTGTTTCCCCCCACAATTTGCCGGGGCCTAGATTCTGTGACCTGCTTTACAGCCGTCCCGCCCCGGGCCGAAGATCATAGGCGGTGCCGGGCCATCGGAGAAACGGACATGGATCGATCGGCCATCTTCATCAAACTTGTTGCCGCGGCGACCCTCTCGGTCGCCGGCGCTCTCGGCCTGTCCGCATCCGTTGCCTCGGCCGCCGAGGCGCCGCCCATGGCCGCCGGCAGTTCGTTCCCTCTACGTTCCAAGATCGGCCAGGCACCGGCCCAGGAAGCCGTGCCGGTCTACGTGCCGCCGCGCCGCGGGGCGCCGAAGGACGTGGCCGCCGCCGCGACCCGGGGGGCGATCGCGCCGCGGCTGAAGCTTTTGGCCCCCGACCATACCGGGCTGACCGTCGCCGCGCAGCCCACCTTATATATATACACGCAGGGGACCGGCTGGCTGCAGGTCCAGGTCAAGCGCGCCGCCGACGCGGGCGCCGGCTTCACCTCCCCCCGGATCGAGATCAAGGATCCGCCGGCGATCCGCGCCATCGCGCTTGCCGAGTTGGGCGTGACCCTGGATCCCGGCGCCGAATACCGCGTGACGGTGATGTCCTATGACCGCAGCGGCGCGGTGCGGGCGACCGACCACGCCGTGATCGAGCGCATCGCGCCGCCGGTCGAGCTCAGCGTGATGACCGCCGGCCAGCCCGCGTCGGCCCAGGCCAACGCGTTCGCCAGCGCCGGCATCTGGTTCGACGCGCTCGACGCCATCAGCCGCGCGATCAATGGCGCGCCCGGCAGCGCCGCGCCGCGCCGCGGACGCGCCGCGCTGCTTGAGCAGATCGGCATGAAGGAGATCGCCAACTTCGACCGCAAAGGATTGCCGCAGGGCTAGCTAGCGCCCCAGGCTTAGCGCCATGCGGGCGGGCGCAGGCGATAGACCGCAATCGTGCCTTCGCGGCCGCGCAACGTCGCGTCGGCGAACTTCTCCAGCCGCGCGCGCTCGCCCAGCAGCGCCGCGGTATCGCCGCTGACCAGCACGCGGCAGCTTCCGTCCGACCCGCCGAAATCCGCCTTGTCCTTGTCGAGCGCCTCGAGCCGCGACGCGATGTTCGGCGTGTCGCCGATGACCGTGTACTGCGACCGGCGCGCGCTGCCGACGGCGCCGGACACCATCGGCCCGGTATGGATGCCGACGCGCACGCGCAGGGGCGGCCAGCCGCGCATGCGGTACTCCTGGTTCATGCCCTCGACGACGCGGCCCATCGCCAGCGCGCAGTCGGCCGCGCGTGCGGCGTTGCGGGCGGCATCGTCGTCGCCCTGGTCGACCGGGCTGCCGAACACCGCCAGCAAACCGTCGCCGGCGTATTTCTCGACCATGCCGCCGCGGTCGATGATCAGGTCGGTCATGCGGTCCAGATAGCCGCCGACCCAGTCCATCACGTCGGCCGGGTCCATCGACTCGGAGATGGCGCTGAACCCGGCCAGGTCGGACACCAGCACCGTGGCCCGGAAGCGCATCGGCCGCGGGCGCCCGCCGGCCAGGAACACGTCGCGCTGGCGCCAGATCAGGTCGGCTAGGCCCGGATCGACGAAGCGCGCGAACATGCGGCGGAGTTCCAGCCGCTGGCGGTACTCGGCGCTGAGCCGCAGCCCCCCGACCAGGGCGTGCGTGCCAATGTATCCCAGCGCCGGCGCCGCCATCGGCAGCCACCAGTCGAGATGCAGCGCGACGGCGCCGATACCGGCGACCAGGGCGAGGCCCAGCACCCCAAGGACGAACACCGCGATCGGCCCGCCGACGATCGACCCCACCGCCGCCCCCAGCGCGCACCACAGCAGCGACCAGCCGCGCTCGGCGCCGGGCGGCAGGACGCGCGTCGGCGTCGTGTCGCCATGGGCCTGGCGCAGGAGCTGCGACACGGCGGCGGCCTGCAGCTCGACGCCGTAGACGATGCGCCGGTCGAGCCAGCGCGCCGCGCCGGCCGGCGCGGGGAAGAAATCCTTGCTCGACGGGGCGACCACCCCAATCAGCACCGCGCGGTCGCGGAACAGACCGGCGTCGGCCTTGCCGTCGATCACCTCGGCAGCAGGGACCGCGGGAATGGCGGGCCACCGCCGCGCGTAGTCGAGCAGATACTGGTAGCCTCCCGCATCTGCGACCGCGTATCCGCCGTCATCGCCGCCGAGCGGCCGGTAGACGGCGTGCCCCAGGCGCAGGTCCTGCGGGTTGGCCGCGTCCGGCAGGGGCTTGATGCCATCGGCCGCGAGGTGGAGCGTCGCCACCTGGAGCGCCAGGCTGGCCGCCGTGTCCTGGCCGTCCTCGCGATAGAGCAGCCCGCGGCGCACGGCCGAATCGGCATCGACCGGCAGGTCGGCGAAACCGATGCGTCCGGTGCCCGACAGCGCCGCCGGCGGCGGCACGCGGTCGAAGCGCGTGTCGGCGATGAAGGTGGCGCCCACGAGCCTGGGCGACGTCGCGAACAGGGTCGCCAGGCGTTCATCGCCCGGCGGCCGGCGCTGCTCACGGTAAAGATCGAGCCCCACCGATCGTGCGCCGCCCGCCAGCACGCGCTCGACGATCCCGGCCACGACGTCGTCGCTGAGCGGCCAGCCGCGCGGTGTGACGAAGCCCTCGTCGATGGTGACGATCGCCACCCGCCGGTCCGTCGCCGGCGGCGGGGCGATCATGGCGCCGATGCGATCGTAGAGAAGCAGTTCGAGCGGCTCGAGCCAGCCGGCGCGCGTCGCCGGCAGCAGCAGCACTGCCACCAGCACGGCCGCGAGCACCGGTCGGACGAGCTGGGCGAAGGCGCGCCGCGGCAAGGACACGACCCGGTCGGTCAGACTTCGTACTCGCGGGTCAGGGCGTCCATGTTGAGCACGGCGATGTTGCCGCGGTCGACCTCCAGCCAGCCGGCCTCGGCCCACTCGCGCAGCTGCTTGTTGATGCTCTCGCGCGACGTGCCCATCATCGCCGCCAACTCGCGCTGCGGCAGGCGGAAGTTGATGATGACCCCACTGCGCCAAGGCCTTCCGTAGAGCTGCGCCAGCCGCACCAGGCGCTTGGCGAGGCGCTGGCGCAGTTCCAGGAACATGAAGTCCTCGGCCAGCTCGCTGGTCTGGCGCAGCTTGTCGCACAGCACGGTCATCAGCCGGATGCAGAGCGGCGCATCGGCCTCGAGGAAGGGCAGGAAGTCGCGCCGCAACACCACCAGCACATCGGTCGGCGCGATCGCCACCGCATCCGCCGACCGCTCCTTGCCGTCGAGCAGCGCGATCTCGCCGAACACCTGGCCGGGATTGATGATGTTGTGAATCAACTCCTTACCTTCCGCGGACATCACGCCGATGCGGATCTGCCCCTTCAGCACCGCCATCATGCCTTCGCCGGGATCGCCCTTGCGGAAGATCACGTCGCCCGACTTGAAGGTCTGCACGTTGCTGAAGCGCATCAGCTTGTCCATCTCGTCCTCGGACAGCGCCTTGAGCAGGAAGTGTTCGCGCAAGAGCGCGCGTCGATCGGTCACTGCGTCCGTCATGATCACCCCTCGCTTGAACGCGCGGTGGATCGCCGCGCGGGGTCTCGAAACGGGAAAAGCGAATCAGTTTAGCCGAATTGACCCTCGCGCGCCCCGCTGAATTCACAATTCGCGCGGATCAAGAGTGAAAATTTTCGGCCCCTGGGAAGCGCCTTCAGCGCGCGTCGGCGCGACTCTCGGCGGCGAACGTCCGACGACTTGCGCTGCGCGCATGTCGAATGATGCGAGACATCGATAGTCCTTTTTTTATGCGGATTTCTTGCACGTCTTGCGACGGCGCGTGCGTCGCAAGTTTCGTTGTCGAAGAGCGTCGAAAGCGCGCGCGATCATGCCGTCGGACGCGCGCGGAAAGGTCCGGCCGGGGCGCGCTATCGAATCGATTTTTGATTTTCAATTGAAAAACGCATTGTCGCTTTGTATCCAGGCAACGGGTTCGGTCGTTGTGGCCGCTGCCCAATCGTGTCACCCAACGAGCAGGGGAGATGCAGCATGGCTGCGAAAAAGAAGGCGAAGAAGAAGGTCGTGAAGAAGAAGGCGAAGAAGAAGGCGAAGCGGAAGTAGCTTCGGTCTTCACGAGACGAGTATGTCGGCCGGCTCGCGCGCCTCTCCTCCAAGCAGGGCGACGGTCGGCCGACACTCTTTCCGGCACCGCCTCTTCCCGGGCTTTCGGGACCTCCTTCGGGTGCCGTCCATCTAGAACCCTCCCGTCCGACGCCGCCCTGCCGATCCGAGCCGGCGGACTCCTTTCGTTCGCCCCGGCTGCGTCGATTTGCCTTCGCGGCATAAATTCGTTAACACTCCGCGGCCTAGGGTATCGCGCCGGCCGACGTCCCCGCCCTGGCGCACGATTTCCGGGGCCGGGTGACATCCCCGGGCGGCGCACCCAAGAGGCCCCAACCGACTCGCGAGCCGGCGACAGCAATGATTCGACCCACGCGCATAGGCATCCGGCCGGCCTGGAAGACGCTGCGGAATGCGGCGGCTGCGCTGCTGCTGCTGGGCGGAACCGCCGGCGGCGCGCTGGCCGGCCAGGCGTCGATCGTGATCGACGCCAAGACCGGGGCGGTCCTGCTCGCCGAGGACGCCACCCAGCTCTGGTACCCGGCCTCGATCACCAAGGTGATGACGATCTACCTGGCGCTGGACGCGGTCGAGCGCAAGCAGGCGTCGCTCGGCGACATGCTGACGGTGTCGGTCAAGGCTGCCAGCCAGACCGGCAGCCTGCTCGGCCTCAGGACAGGGCAGCGCATCTCGCTGCGCGACGCGATCCTGGCCCTGATCACCCGGTCGGGAAACGACGCCGCCGTGGCGGTCGCCGAGCATATCGGCGGCACCGAAAGC
This sequence comes from Rhodospirillales bacterium, assembly GCA_016792605.1. Lineage (GTDB taxonomy): Bacteria > Pseudomonadota > Alphaproteobacteria > JAEULC01 > JAEULC01 > JAEULC01. The sequence goes on along the minus strand of JAEULC010000197.1, from coordinate 836 downwards.
GCGTTCGCAGAGCGCATGACCGCCAAGGCGCGCGAACTGGGGATGGACCGCAGCGTGTTCCGAAATGCCTCGGGCCTGACGCATCCCGAGCAGCGCACCACGGCGCGCGACATCGCCATCCTGGCCGTGGCGCTGCAGACAAAGTTCCCGCAGCACTACCACCTGTTCGCCGCGCGCTCGATGATGTTCCGCGGCCAGAGCCTGCCGACGATCAACGGCATCGTCGTCTCCTATCCCGGCGCTGACGGGCTCAAGACCGGCTTCACCTGCGGCTCCGGCTACAATCTCGTCGCCTCGGCGACGCGCGACGGCAAGCGCATCGTCGCCGTGCTGCTGGGCAGCCTGTCGCGCGCCGACCGCACCAGCGAGATGACCAAGCTGCTCAATGCGGGCTTCGCGCGGCTGAACCGGGCCAGCAGGGCCGACCTGGCGGTTTCCACGGTCGACGATTTCATCGACGTGATCGACAGCGCGCCGCCACCGCACCGCATGAACGGCAAGGATTGCTCGGTCGTGATGGCGGCCGCCCCGGTCGAGAACACCCCGGCCCAGCTTCCGACCGGCTGGGGCGTGGCGCTGGGCTCCTACCCCGACCGGGTCGCCGCCCGCGCCGCCCTCGACAAGGCGCGCGGCCAGCTCAAGGTGCTGGGCCCGCTCGGCCGCCCGGCGATCGTCGGCCAGCAGCGCGGCGGCAAGGACAGCTTCACCGCCGTGCTGGCCGGGATGCAGCAGCCGGTGGCCGCGAACGCCTGCAAGCTGCTGCGCGCCAACAACCAGTATTGCCTGGTGATAACGCCGGCCGTCCTGGGCAATGCCGGCGCCATTCTCTGGCGCCC
>JAEULC010000167.1 GCA_016792605.1 Rhodospirillales bacterium | reverse complement strand
TAGGTGGCGTGCGCCAGGCCCGGATCGGTCATGATCGTGGCCGGGTTCGAGTTGACGAGGATGATGCGGTAGCCCTCGTCCTTCAGCGCCTTGCAGGCCTGGGCGCCGGAATAGTCGAATTCGCAGGCCTGGCCGATGACGATCGGCCCGGCGCCGATGATCAGGATCGAGTCGATGTCCGTGCGCTTTGGCAAAGTCCCGTTTCCGTCAATTCCAGCCCGCGCGAGGCCCTCCCGAGCTTCTTGGAAGGGCGGGGCCGAGGGGATTCCGATGTCGTTGAAGCCGGGTTTCAACCACGTCTGCGGGGTGGTTTCAAGCCTTGCGTCCGGGCCGATTTATCCCCGTCGCCCCACGCGGTAGGCCCTTGGGAAAGCCCGTGATTCCAAGGTGCTAGCGATTCGGCGCCGGGCGGACCCGCGAAGCGGCGAACGAATGTGAAGCGGCCGAGGGTGGACGATTCGGCCCGGCGCGGTCCGGATCAGAGCCGTAGGACCGCCTTGGCGATGATGTTGCGCTGGATCTCGTTGCTGCCGCCGAAGATCGAGGTCTTGCGCCAGTTGAAGTAGTAGGGGGCGATGCTGTCGGCGTAGTCCGGCCCGATCGGCGGCATGTTGTCGCCCTCATCCATGCGCCAGCGGTCGGGCAGCGCGTCGTAGCCCACGGCCTCGACCAGGAGCTCGGTGATGGCCTGGCCGATTTCGGTGCCCTTGATCTTGAGCAGCGACGCCTCCGGCCCCGGCGCCTTGCCCTGCGCCTCGGCGGTGACGATGCGCAGCTCGGTCATCTCCAGCGCGCGCAGCTCGATCTCGACCTGCGCGACCTTGTCGCGGAAGACGGGGCTGTCGAGCTTCTCGGCCTTCATGATGCGCTTCAGCCGCGCGAGCTGGCCCATCGAGGCCGCGACCTGGGCGATGCCCACCCGCTCGTAGCCCAAGAGGAACTTGGCGATGGTCCAGCCCGCGCCCTCCTCGCCGACGCGGTCCTCGACCGGCACGCGCACCCCGTCCAGCCGCACCTCGTTGATCTCGTGCTTGCCGTCGAAGGTGATGATCGGCCGCAGGGTGACGCCCGGCGTCTTCATGTCGATCAGGAAGAAGCTGATGCCTTCCTGCTTTTTGCCCTCTTTGTCTCCGGTGCGCGCCAGGCAGAACATGCGGTCGGCGTATTGCGCCAGGGTGGTCCAGGTCTTGGTGCCCTGGAGGACGTAGTGGTCGCCGTCGCGCGTCGCGCGGGTGCGCAGCGAGGCGAGGTCCGAGCCGGAATCGGGCTCGGAATAGCCCTGGCACCACCATTCCTCGCTGGCCAGGATCTTCGGCAGGTACTTGGCCTTCTGCGAGTCCGTGCCGAATTCGATGATCACCGGCCCGACCATGTTGAGGCCGAAGGGGATGAGGCGCGGCGCATAGGCCAGCGCGCATTCCTGCTGGAAGATGTAGCGCTGCACCGGGGTGAAGCCCGGCCCGCCGGCGCTCTTCGGCCAGTGCGGCGCCGACCATCCCTGGCGCGCCAGCGCGCGCTGCCAGGTCAGGTGGTCGTCCTTCGAAAGGATGCGCTGATCCTCGACCTTCTTCGCCAGCGCCGGCGGCAGCGCCTCGGCGATGAACGCGCGCACCTGGTCGCGGAACGCCTTGTCCTCGGGAGCGAGATCGAGATTCATCGTCATGCTGCCTTTGCCAGATGGGCCACTTGCTGCCAGCCGAGTTCCGCCACCGGCCGCGCCTTGGCGCCGGCCTCGCGCGCCTTGGCGTCGGTCGCCGTGCCGTCGCGCACCCGGCCCATGATGCCCTGGAAGATCGCGGCCATGCGGAACATCACGAAGCCCATGTAGAAGTCCCAGTGCTCGATCGCCGCGCGGTTCGTGCGCCGGCAATAGGCCTGCACATAGGCCTTCTCGTCCGGAATGCCGAGGGCGGCGAGGTCGGCGCCGGCGAGGCCGCGGAACAGCTCGGGTGTGAAGCGCCAGGTCATGGCGTGATAGGCGAAGTCGCCGAGCGGGTGGCCTAGGGTGGAGAGTTCCCAGTCGACCACGGCGACGACACGCGGTTCGGCCGGGTGGAAGATCAGGTTGTCCATGCGGAAATCGCCATGGACGATGCTGGTCTCCTCGCCGGGCGGGATGTTCTGCGGCAGCCAGTCGATGAGGCGGTCCATGGCCGGGATCGTCTCGGTCTCCGAGGCGCGGTATTGCTGGCTCCAGCGCGCGATCTGGCGCTGGAAGTAGTTTCCCGGCTTGCCGAAGTCGGAAAGACCGATCACGGCGAAGTCGACCCGGTGCAGCGCTGCGATGACGCGGTTCATGTCGTCGAACATCGCCGCGCGCTCGGCCTTCGATTGCTCCTGCAGCCGCGGATCGTAGAAGACGCGCCCCTCGACGTTCTCCATCAGGTAGAACATCGTGCCGATGATGGATTCGTCGCTGCACAGCGCCAGCACGCGCGGCACGGGCACGTCGCTGCCGTGGAGCGCCTTCATCACCTTGAACTCGCGGTCGACGGCATGGGCGGAGGGCAGCAGCTTGCCCGGCGGTTTCCGGCGCAGCACGTAGCGGCCGCCGGGCGCCAGGAGGCGGTAGGTCGGGTTCGACTGGCCGCCCGAGATCGGCTCGACCGCCAGCGGGCCGCGGAATCCGGGCACGTTCTGGCGCATCCAGTCCTCCAGCCGTGCCGCGTCCATCCGCGCTGCCGTCCTTCCTCTGCCTTTGCCCTGCGGGGTTCGGGTGCTAGCATCCGGCAATCGTCCCGACCGGTCAAGCAAGCGAAACCATAAAGCAGTGGAACAACAAGCGGATATCGATACGCAGAGGGCCGCGCTTGAAGCCGTGCTGAGCGCCATTGGCCCGGCCGCGGTCGCGGTCAGCGGCGGCGTCGACAGCATGACGCTGGCGACCCTGGCGCACCGCCTGTCGCCCGGCACGACCATGTTCCATGCCACCTCGCCGGCCGTGCCGCCCGAGGCGACGGCGCGGGTGCGCGACCTGGCAGAACGTGCAGGTTGGCGGCTGCATGTAGTAGATGCTGGCGAATATGCAGACCCGACCTATCGCGCCAACCCGGTCAATCGCTGCTACTACTGCAAGACGAATCTCTACGGCACGATCGCGCGCCTGACCGAGTCGCAGATCCTCTCCGGCGCCAACACCGACGACCTCGGCGAGTACCGCCCGGGCCTGGACGCGGCGCGCGAGCACGCGGTGCGCCACCCCTATGTCGAGGCCGGGATCTCGAAGGCCGTCGTCCGGGCGCTGGCGCGCGACCTGGGCCTCGGTGCCATCGCCGAGCTGCCGGCGGCGCCCTGCCTGTCGAGCCGCATCGAAACCGGCATCGGCATCGAGGCCGACATGCTGGCGAGCGTCCACGCCGCGGAACGCTATGTCACGCGGCTGCTCAAGCCCGGGACCGTGCGCTGCCGCGTGCGCGCCCAGGGCGTCGTGATCGAGCTCGACCGCGACAGCCTTGGCGCGCTCGATGCCGCAGCGCGGGCCGCGCTTCTCGAGTCGGTAGGCCGCATGTTCGACGGCCGGCCGGTCGATATCGCTCCCTACAAGGTCGGCAGCGCCTTCCTCACCGATGCGGCGTAGACCTGCCAGCGACGCGACGCTCGACCCGGGCCGGCGCGCGCGCATCGGGCTGGACGAGGCGATCTTCTGCTCCGGCAAGTCGCCGGTTCAGATCGCCGCGATCGTCGCGACCCTGGCAGGTACGCAGAAAACGGCCCTGCTGACGCGGCTCGACCCGGCGCGCTTCGCCGAGCTGCCCGCGGCGACGCAGCGCCTGATCGCCTACGATCCGCTGTCGGGCACGGCGATCTGCGGGCGTGCCGCGCGCGCATCGAAGGCCAGGGCGGCCGTCGCGGTCGTCACCGCCGGCACCTCGGACCTGCCGGTCGCGCGCGAGGCGGCAGCCACCCTGCGCTACTACGGAGTCGGGGTCAGCGAGATCGCCGATGTCGGCGTCGCCGGGCTGTGGCGCCTGACCGCGCGGCTCGACGAGATCCGCCGGCACAAGGTCGTCATCGTCGCCGCGGGCATGGACGCGGC
>JAEULC010000121.1 GCA_016792605.1 Rhodospirillales bacterium | reverse complement strand
GGGCGCTCGATCAGGCTGATCCAGGCAAGCGAGCGCAGGTAGTCGAGCGACTCGTCCCGGGAATCGTTGTCGATGGCGATGACCCGGATGCGGCCCGGCGGCGTGTGCTTGCGCAAGAGCCGCAGGCAGAGCCGGGTCAGTTCGGGCGTGCGGTAGTTCGGCACCAGCACCGTGACCAGGGGCGCATCCGTCATCGCCGCCGACCCAGGAACAGGGCCAGCCCGATCGCGAAGGCGGCGAGCCCGAGACCAAGCAGCGCGGCTGCCGGCCGCCACAGCACGCGCCAGTCCTCGCCGCGCCACAGCACGCCTTCCAGCACCGTCATCAGCCAGCGCAGCGGGCTTGCCTGGCCGACGAACTGCATCCACTCGGGCAGCAGGTGCAGCGGCAGCATCGTGCCGCCCAGCACACCGAAGACCAGCAGCACGCCCCAGGCGACGCCGGAGACGGCCATCTCGCCGCGGCCGCACTGGCTGAACAGCAGCATCAGGCCCAGGGCCGGCGCCGCGGCGGCGGCGAAGGCGAGCGCCACGGCGCCGCCGCCGCTCGGCCGCAGGCCGAAGAGCACCGCGCCCAGGGCGAGCAGCAGCAGCAGCGACGCCGCGAGGGCGACGAGGCAGGCGAGCGCCTTGCCCAGCGCGACGGCGCCGGCGCCGATCGGCGCGGCCACAAGGCGCAGGCGGGTCGGTCCCCAGCCCTCGCGTGCCAGCGCCAGGGCGAATGCCGCCGCAGCCCCCGTCACCGCCCAGCCCATCGCCGCGGGGAAGGAGCGCGCATAGGGCGTCGGCGGCAGGACCAGCGCGTCGGCGACCGGCACCACCTGGATGCGCGGCAGGCCCGGCACGCCGGCTGCCTGGCGCAGGGACGGCAGCAGCTCCATCGGCTGCGGCAGCACCAGGTTCGCCACCGCCGCGTCGGCGACGAGGCCGCGCAGGACAGCGATCTCGGCCTTGCGCGCGGGATCGGCGCGCAGTTCGATCGGCGCGTCCCCGGGTGACGCGGCGGGTGACGCGGCGGGCGGCACGGCGGCCGACGGCCCGCGCGCGGACATGGCGCGCTCGAGGCCGGGGCGCAGCACCAGCACGGACGCGGCGCGGCGCAACCGCACCTCGGCGTCGCCGGCATCGACCGAGGCCGCGCGCGCCAGCTTCACGCCCGGCGTCGCCTCGAGCGTCGCCAGCAGCGCGCGCGAGGCGGCGGTGTCGTCCTGGTCCAGCACCTGGACGGCCAGCGGCGCCAGGGCGTGCAGGCCGCCGCTGAAGACGGCGCCCAGCGGAATCGCCACCAGCACCGGCAGCACGAAGATCCAGAACAGCGCCGTTCGGTCGCGCAGCAGCAGGACCAGGTCCTTGGCCGCGATGGTGGGGATCGCGCGGATCAATCCCGCGACCTCCGGCCGGTGAGCGACTCGTAGACCGACTCCAGCCCCGGCGCCTCGACATGGATCGAGGCGACCGCATAGCCCTCGCGCGCCAGGCGCTGCAGCGCCAGGATCGGGTCCTCGGCCGGGAAGCGCCACACGCCGTTCTCGACGCTACCCGGCATCTGGTCGAGGTTCGGCGCCTCGTCGTCGGCGAAGGTGACCGTCACCTGCGTCGGCCCGCCGTAGCCGGCGACCAGGTCCTCGATCGTGTCGAGCGCCAGGATGCGGCCCTGGTCGATGATCGCGACCTTGTCGCACAACCGGCTGACATCGGCCAGCGACGGCGAGCAGTAGACGATCGTGCGGCCGTGCTCCTTCAGGTGGCGCAGATTGTCGAGCATCAGCGCGCGCGACTGCGGGTCGGCACCGGCCAGCGGCTCGTCCAGCACCAGGACCGGCGGGTTGTGCACCAGCGCGCAGGCGAGGTTGAGCCGCCGCGCCATGCCCTGGGAAAAGCGCAGCACGGGCTCGTGGCGCCACTCGCCCAGGCGCACGAAGTCCAGCGCCCAGCCGACATGCTGGTCGAGCTTGTCGCCCGAGAGCCCGTAGAGCCGCGCGAAGAAGCGCGCGTTCTGCTCGGCGCTCAGCTGCTCGTAGAGCGCCAGCGCCTGGGGCACGAACCCGACCTGGCGCTTGGCGGCGCGCGTGCGCGGGTCGCCGCCGCCCTCGACCATGATGCGTCCGGAATCCGGGACCAGCAGCCCCGCGAGCAGGTGCGCGATCGCCGACTTGCCGGCCCCGGGCGGCCCGAACAGGCCGAAGAACTCGCCGGGGTCGACGTCGAAGGAAAGCTTGTCGAGCAGCACGCGGCTGTCGACGCGCTTGCTCAGGGAGCGGACCTGGATCATGGACGCGCTACGGGCCGCCCTGGCGCCGCCACGGCGTCGGCACGAAGCGGCCGGCGCGCGTCATGTACTGCCGGTAGGCTTCGGCGAGCGGCGAGGCGGCGAACTTCGCTTCCTCCGCGAGCGCGGCGCGGCGATAGATCCATCCCATCGCCAGCACCGTCGCCAGCAGCAACCATTGCCCGGTCGCCGCCACGCCCGCGAGCCAGCACAGGAGGTAGGAAAGGTAGAAGGGATGCCGGACCCAGGCATAGGGCCCGCGCGTCACCAGATGGTCCGGCCGGTCGGTCGAGAAGGCGAGCGACAGGGGCTGCGCCCGGTTGATCCGCACGCACCACCAGAAGAGAACGAGCGACACGGCGTAGAGCGCCAGCGCCGACCAGGTCCCCCAGGGGGCCGGGTCGCGGAACCAGAGCAGGGCGACGGCGTGGAGCAGGATCGTCGCGGCGGTCGCGCGCTCGATGATGTGCGAGCTTCGACCCTCGGGCCCCGACGGAATCCAGAAGAACCGGACGAGCCCCCAGGCATGGCTGACGAAGCACAATCCCGCGGCCAGCAGCACCGATAGCTGCGGCACCGTCATGCCGGCGCTCTCCCATGGCGAAGTCCTGGCCCCTCAACGTCCGCTCCCCCAAGGCGTCCCGGCGGGCGTTCCGGCGGCACTCTGGCAGAGGGCTCGAAAAGGGGCAACGATCCAGGCGGGTGAGGCGAACTAGCCGCGCTTCTGTACTACCCGGCGCGCGGGGAAGCGGATCTCGCCGGTCGTGCCGTGGCCGATCCGGCTCTTCAGGAGCAATGCGCCGCCATGCAGGTCCATGAGCTTCTTGCTGATGGCAAGCCCGAGGCCGCTGCCGCCGTGGTCGCGCGCCTGGGTCGAGTCGGCGTTCTGGAACGGGTCGAAGATAGTCGCCAGGCGGTCTGCGGATATGCCCGGCCCGGTGTCGCTGACCGACAACATCAGCTCGCCTGTCTCGTCGAGCGCCGCCTCGACCGCGACCACCCCGCCGCGCGGCGTGAACTTGACCGCGTTGGACAAGAGGTTGATCAGCACTTGCTTCGCCGCGCGCTTGTCCGCGAGCAGCCGCGGCAGCGCCTTGCCCGCCTCGCCCGCGAGGCGGTTGTCGAGCCGGATCGCGCCGACCTCGGCCGCGCGCACCACCATGGTCAGGGCGGCGGCGACGAGGTCGGGCAGGTCGACCTGGCTTTCCTCGAGGTCGAACTTGCCGGTCTCGATCCTGGACATGTCGAGGATGTCGCCGATGACGCTCAAGAGATGCGTGCCCGAGCTGTGGATGTCGGCGGCATAGACCGCATAGCGGCCGTTGCCGACCGGCCCGAACATCTGCTCCTTGATGACCTCGGAGAAGCCGATGATGGCGTTGAGCGGCGTGCGCAGCTCGTGGCTCATGTTGGCCAGGAACTCGCTCTTGGCGTGGCTCGCCGCCTCGGCCTCGCTCTTGGCCGAGAGAAGCTCGGCCTCGACGCGCTTGCGCTCGGAGATGTCGCGCGCCACGCCGACGAAGCTGTGCCGCGCCGCCTTGCGCCGCTCCAGCCCGCCGAGCATCTCCGAGGTCACGGCGCTGATGCCGATCTCGAGCGCGAACAGCGATCCGTCCTTGCGCCGCCCGGTCATCTCGCGCCTGGTGCCGAGCAGCGCCGACTCGCCGGTGGCAAGGTAGCGCTGCAGGTGCTCGCCGAAGGTCTCGCCGAACGGCTCGGGCATCAGGAGGCCGATGTTGCGCCCGATCACCTCGGCCGCCGGGTAGCCAAAGGTTGCCTCTGCCGCCTTGTTGAAGCTCTCGATGCGGCCGTTCTGGTCGACGGCGACCAGGGCATCGACCATCGTGTCGAGGATCGTCGCGATGCGCTTCTCGGAGGCGCGGAGCTGGAAGTCGGCGCGGCGGCGCTGGGTCACGTCCTCGACGAAGGCCCAGATCAGGCGCTCGCCGCCGTCGGCGCTGCCGACGCCGATGGCGTTCACGCGCACCGCGACGCGCGTGTCGTCGCCGCGCAGGTACTCGGTCTCGAACGGCCCGGCGCGGCCGGTGGCGTGGAGCTGCGCGATCTGCTCGCCCTCGACCGAGGCGTTCTCGGGCGGCACGAAGGACCACAGCGTCTTGCCGTCCAGGTCGTCGCGGTCGCGCGCCACGATGTCGACGAAGGCGTCGTTGACGTCGACGAAGGCGCCGTCGGCGGCGCACAGCACCACGCCGATCGGCGC
>JAEULC010000097.1 GCA_016792605.1 Rhodospirillales bacterium | reverse complement strand
CGAAGAAGGCGACCGACGGCAAGGAGCGCGACGCCCTACGCAAGGCCGAAGCCGAGGGCCGCAGCCACGCCAAGGGCGAGGATCCGGCACTCAAGCGTTGATCTGGCCGACATCATCCCGAACGAAAGAAGGGCCACCCTGAGGTGGCCCTTCTGCTGTGGAACGGTTCGACCGCGGCTAGCGGACGCCGCTGCGTCGCTGGGCGTCCTGGGGATCGTTCTCGCGGTTGAGCCCCTGGCGATCCTGGTCCTTGCGATCCATCTCCTTGCGGCCGGGTTGTGAATTCTCGGCCTGCTGCTGGCCGGGGTTCCGGTGGCCGCCCTGCTGCGCCTCGGGGCTGCCGTGCGGGTTACGCGACGGATCGCGCTCGTTGCCCTTGTCGGGAAGGCCCGGCTGCCGGCCGGGATTGCCCTGCTGCTGCTGCGGCGCCTTCTTGTCGTCGCGGCCGTAGTCCTGCGGGCGATTGTTGTTCGTCATCTCGTTCCTCCTAGGGTGTTCTCGCCGGCACCCCAAAGGGAACGTCGTTCGTTAACACGGGTTCCCCACGCCTGGGCCGAACCGCGCTAGCGGCGGATCATCCCGTAGAGCACGCCGGCGATCACCGCGCCGATCGTCACCGGGTTCAGGTTGCGCATCACGAGCGCGAGCTGCTGCGCGACGTCGATGCTCGCGTGAAGCGACCCGGCCTGGCCGGCGATCCCGGCGGCCTGGCCGAGCGGCGACGGCACCGCGGCCGCGGGCGGCGGAGCGGGCCGGATCAGGGCCACGATCAGCACCACGATCCCGGCCGCGCCTATCAGCGCGCCGCCGACGATCGCGGCAGCCACGGTCGCTCCCAGCGCCTGCTGCAGCGCCAGGAAGCACGCCGCGATCAGGAAGGCGAGGCCGGTGACGAACATTGCCGTCACCGCCAGGCCCGCAATCAACCGGGTGCGCCACATGCCAGGGTTGCCGCCTGGAGCCGCTACCGCCGCAGGAACGACGCGGCGGCAATGCCAAGGGCAAATGCCGCGGACAGCGACGCCACCGGGTTGCTGGCGACGACGCGGCGGACCTCGTCGGTCGCGTCCTCGGTCTTGCGCCCGGCCTCGACCAGAAGCTGGTCGATCTGGTCCTGGATGTCGCCGATCTGCGCCTTGGCCTTCTCGAGGCCCAGGTCCTTGCCGGACGTGGCCATGTTCTCGATGTCCTGCACCACCGCGGCCAGGTCGTCCTGCAGGGCCTTGTAGCTGGCGTTAAGCTTGTGCGCGTTACCGTTCCTGCGAGCCATGGTTCTCACTCCTGTCTGCTGGGTCAAACACGGGAAGGGCGGCTCCGCGCCGCCCTTCCCCATCTCATCGGGCGACGATCAGCCCTCGGCCGGAATGCCGCTCTTGGTCGGCGTGCCCGGCTGTTCCTCGGCGCAGCCCCGGATCTCCATCAGGGCCTTGCGCACGTCGGCGAGCATCGAGGCCTCGCCGCCCGTCATCGACTCCTCTTCGGCGACCTGGATCAGGCGCGCGTCCTGTTCCCACTGGCCGAGGATCTTGATCTTCTGCTGCTTGTTCAGCTTGTCCTCGCCGACGACGGCCGAGGGCATCTTGAAGACGCTCTTCGGGTCGGCAAGGGCGCGGTCGTACAGGCTCTGTCCTGAAGTCGGCATGATCGTATCCTTTCCTTCCGCTTAGTTCGCGCCGGTTAGGTCGCGGCCGAGGCACGCAGCATCCACGCGAACTTCTCGTGGCTGCCGATGCGCGCGGTCAGCATGTCGGCGGTGAACACGTCGTCCACCTCGTCGGCCTCGCTGACCGCCGCGCGCAGGCTCTTGGCCACCGCCTGGTGGTCCTTGGCCAGCATTTCCAGCATGTCCTGCGGCTTGGTGTCCCGGCCCGCTTCCTCGATCTGCGACAGCTCGAGGAAGGTCTGTAGGCGGGTCGGCGCCAGGAAGCCGATGGCGCGGATGCGCTCGGCCAGCTCGTCGATCGACAGGGCGAGGTCCTCGTACTGCTCCTGAGTCATCTTGTGGATGCCGAAGAAGTTCGGCCCCGAGACATTCCAGTGAACGCCCTGGATCTTGGCGTAGAGCACATAGGTGTTCGCCAGGGCCTGGGACAGGAGTTCCGCCAGGCGCTTGCGATCAGCGCCCTCCAGGCCGATCTGGACCGGAATCGTCTCCCGGCCCGGCTTCGTCGCCATCTTCGCCGTCATATCGCATCTCCGAACAGTGAAATTTCGAGCCCCGGGCCGCAGTGCCACGCGGCGTCCAGTGGCTAACGCCAAGGGCGGGCAACCGTTCCCGCCGGCATGCTGCCGAGCCCGCGGGCAGGCCCACCCGCGGATTGCCTAGATTTGCGCCCGGGCGAGGAACCCGCCATTGTTTCACGGGAAACAAGCCGGGGGCGCCAGTCGAAGTCCGGCAGGCTTATTGCATCGAACCGGCGCCACGGAACGGGGGAAGAATCAGGAATGCTGTCCGCTCGCGCTCACAGCCTGCATATCCGCAACCTCTGCAAGCACTACGGCCGCGTAAAGGCGGTCGACGACGTGTCGTTCACCGTCGCCCGCGGATCGTTCCTGACGCTGCTGGGTCCGTCCGGTTCCGGCAAGACCACGATCCTGATGGCGATCGCCGGGTTCGTGGACCCGACTTCCGGCGACATCCTGGTCGACGACCGCGTCATCACCACGCTCCCGCCCGAGCAGCGCAATTTCGGCATGGTGTTCCAGGGCTACGCCCTGTTTCCGCATCTCAGCGTCGGCGACAACGTCGCCTTCCCGCTCAACGTGCGCAAGCGACCGAAAAGCGAGGTGACGGAGCGCGTGAAGCAGGCGCTGGACCTGGTCCAGCTCGGCCATCTCGCCGACCGCATGCCGAAGCAGCTCTCGGGCGGCCAGCAGCAGCGCGTGGCCCTTGCCCGCGCCCTGGTGTTCCAGCCCGAGATGCTGCTGCTCGACGAGCCGCTCTCCGCGCTCGACAAGAAGCTGCGCGCCGAGCTGCAGTGGGAACTGAAGAGCCTGCACGAGCGCGTGGGCATGACATTCATCTACGTCACCCACGACCAGGAAGAGGCGCTGACCATGTCGGACGAGGTCGCGATCCTGCGCGACGGCAAGATCGTCCAGTCCGGCCCGCCTTCGGCGCTCTACGAGACGCCGCGCACCCGCTTCGTCGCCGACTTCCTGGGCAAGAGCAATTTCCTGTCGGGCACGATCGAGGCCGCCGACGGCCAGGGCTTCACCTATCGCTGCGGACAGCACCGCTTCGCCCAGGCCAGGGGAACCGGCAGGCCAGGCGACAGCGTGCTGGTCTCGCTGCGCCCCGAAAAGCTCGACATCGCCGCCGACAAACCGGCCGCCCCCGCCAACGCCATCCCGGCCGACATATTGCGCTGGAGCTATTTCGGCACCGGCGTGCATTTCCAGCTCCAGGCCGAGGGCATCGGCGAGGTGACGGTCACCCGGCCGAGCTGGCGCCTGGCCGCGCCGCTGGAGGTGGGCAAGCGCGTGTGGCTGACCTGGGACGCCGACGCCACGACGCCCGTCGCCGACGACCTCCGCCCGGCCTCCTAGGCGTGGAAGCGCTCGGCGCCGCCGACGAAGGTCTGCCGGACCCGCACCGCGCGGATCTCCTCGGCGGGGATCGCGAACAGGTCGCGGTCGAGCACGGCGAAATCGGCGAGCTTGCCGGCCTCGAGCGACCCTTTCACTGCCTCCTCGCGCCCCGAATAGGCGCCGAGCGTCGTGTAGGCGTGCAACGCCTCGGTCACCGTCACCGCCTCGCGCGCATCCAGCGACTGGCCGCTGTCGGACTTGCGCGCGACCATGGCGTACATGGCCGCGAAAGGATCGACCCGGCACACGGCCGCGTCGGAATGGCCCGGCGCCGGGATGCCCTGGTCGATCAGGGTGCGGTGCGGCCACATCCAGCGCATCGCCGCCTCGCCGCGATTGGCGCGATAGGCGTCGCCGAGGTCGTACATGAAGCCGGTGGCCGAGGAGTCGACCGCCTTCAGGCGCTTCAGCCGCTCCATCACCTTGGGCGGGACGTAGCAGCAATGCTCGACCCGCATCCGATGGTCCTCGACCGGATACGCCTTCAGCGCCGCCTCGATCGCGTCGAGCGCGAAGTCGATGCCGCGGTCGCCCACCCCCTCGATGCAGACGAGCAGTCCAGCCTTGTGCGCGGCGACGGCGCGCTGCGTCAGGTCGTCCAATTCGTAGAGCAGCATGCCCCTGTTCTGCGGCGGCTCGCCGTGGTTGGGCGTGCCGATATAGGGGTCGTAGTAGGCGGCGGTACGGCCGGAGGTGCTGCAGTCCGGGCACCACTCGACGCCGATGACGCGCAGCCAGTCGTCGCCGAAGCCCGAGCGGATGCCGGAGGCGATCAGGCTTTCGATCAGCCCGTCCTCGCGCCCGCTGGCGATAATGCCGATGCGCGCCGTCAGCCTGTTCTGGTCGCGCATCATCTGGTAGGCGCGGATCGCGCGGCTGGAGGTCAGCGAGTTGTAGATCGAGGTG
>JAEULC010000079.1 GCA_016792605.1 Rhodospirillales bacterium | reverse complement strand
GAGTCACCAGCGTCCAGGCCGCGAGGGTGCCCACGCCCATCGCCATCAGCGCCGCGAGAAGCCCGATCGTGCCGTACTCCAGCAGGAAGGCGAGGCCGACGTCGCGGCGCGTCGCCCCCAGCACCTTCAGCACCACGGCGTCGTAGACCCGGCGGCGATGCCCAGCCGCGACCGCGCCGGCCAGCACCAGGGCGCCGACGCCGATGGTGATGCCGGCGGTCAGGTTCACCGCCACGCCGATCTGGCCGATGACGCGCGCCGCGGCCTCAAGCGCGTCGCGCACGCGCACGGCCGAGATGTTGGGGAAGGTGTCGGCGACCTTGTTGAAGAGCTTCTCCTCGTCCGCCGGCGGCACGCGGGCCGAGGCCAGATGGGTGTGCGGCGCGGCCTCGAGCGTGCCGGGCGCGAACACCAACACGAAGTTCATCGTCAGGTCGCCCCAGTCGATCGTGCGCAAATTGGCGATCCTGGCCGTGATGTCGCGGCCCAGCACGTTGATCGTCAGCGTGTCGCCGACGCCCACGTCCATGCCGCGCGCGGCCTCGGCGTCGAACGAGACCAAGGGCGGGCCCTTGTAGTCGGACGGCCACCATTCGCCCGCGACCAGCCGGGTCTTGGGCGGCATCTTGGCGGCGTAGGTCAGCGAGCGGTCGCCGCGCAGCACCCAGGCGACCTCGGGCCGCACCTTGCGCCGGTCGGCGGGCTCGCCGTTCACCTGCACGATGCGCGCGCGCACCGTCGGCACGCGCTCGACCGCCCCGGGGCCGGAGACCGAGGCGACGGTCTTGTCGAAGGCCTCGGTCTGGTCGGGCTGGATGTCGATGAAGTAGAAGGCCGGCGCGGCGTTGGGCAGGCGGTCGGAGATCTGGCGCGCGAGGTTGCCTTCGACCAGCGCGACCGCGACCAGCACGCTGAGGCCCATGCCGAGCGACAGCAGCACGCTGGCGGTCGGCGCGCCGGGGCGGTGGACGTTGGCGACAGCAAGCCGCAGCACCGGCCAGCGCGGCCGCGGCAGCAGCGCCGTCAGCCGCACCAGCGCCCAGGCAATCAGGCGGAAGGCGACAAGGCTGCCGATCGCGCCGACGACGAACCACACGGCGACGCGCTTCTCGACCGCCCAGAAGATCGCCAGCGCGGCGAGGCCGGACGCGGCGACGAGCGTCAAGAGCACGTAGCCCCAGCGCGGCCAGCGGCGGGCCGGCGCGACCAGGTCGCGGAACAGGGCCGCCGCCGGCACTTCGCGCGCGGCGGCGAGCGGCCAGATCGAGAAGGCCAGCGCCGCGATCATGCCGAAGGACGCGGCCAGGACCAGCGGCCCGGGATAGACCGCGACCCGCGCCGCGACCGGCAGCTTGTCGGCCAGCAGCGGCGCGGTCAAAAGCGGCACGACCGCGCCCAGCACAACACCGATCAGCGCGCCCAGCGCCGCCAGCGCCATCACCTGCACCAGGCCGGCGAGGAAGACCAGGCGCCCCGGTGCGCCGAGGCATTTGTAGATCGCGATGGTCGCGACCTTGGTGTCGAGATGGCTCTTCACCGCGTTGCCGACGCCGACGCCACCGACCAAGAGCGCGGTCAGGCCGACCAGCGTCAGGAACAGGGTCATGCGGTCGATGAAGCGCTGCACCCCGGGATCGGCCTGGGTGTGGCTGCGCATGCGCCAGCCGGCCTGCGGGAAGCGCTCGCCGGTCTCCTTCAGGAACTGGGCGGCGGTGCTGCCCTCCGGCAGGTCGATGCGGTACTCGTGGTAGATCAGGCTGCCGGGCTGCACCAGGCCGGTCGCCGCCAGCGCCTCGTGCCCGATCATCACCCTGGGGCCGAAACGGAACAGGCTGGTGCCCTTGTCGGGCTCGCGGTCGATCAGCGCGCGCAGCTCGAGGGTCGCGTCGCCGAGCTGCAGCGTGTCGCCGATCTTCATGCCCAGGCGCTGGGCGATGTCGGGGTCGGCCGCGGCGCCGAAGCGCCCGTCCTTCCTGGCCAGCGCGTCGGGAAGCGCCGCGCCGTCGCGCAGGATCACCTGGCCGAACAGCGGATAGGCGGCGTCGACCGCCTTGACCTCGACGATGCCGCGCTTCTCGCCGGCACGCGCCATGGCGCGCAGCTCCGCCGTCTCGGACACCTTGCCGGCGCGGTCGATCCAGGCGCGCTCCTCTTGCGTCGCCGACCGGTGCGTCAGCCGCAGCTCGACATCGCCGCCCAGGAGGAGGCGCGCGTCGGCCTCGAGCCCCGCGTCGATGGCGCGGCCGAGCGAGCCGACGCCGGCGATCACCGCGACGCCGACGGCGAGGCAGGCCAGGAAGACGCGGAAGCCTTTGATCCCGCCGCGCAGCTCGCGCCGCGCCAGCCTTGCGGCCTGGACGAGCACGTTTGCGCTCATGCGTTGGCCGCGCGCTTTACCGCGCCGGCGACCTTCCGGTCCTCGGCGATGCGCCCGTCCTGGATGCGCACGATGCGGCCGCACTGCTCGGCGAGGCTCATGTCGTGGGTGATCAGCATCAGCGAGGTGCCGTAGCGCTGGCGCAGCTCGAACATCAGCTCGACGATGTGGTGACCGGTGCCGCCGTCGAGATTGCCCGTGGGCTCGTCCGCCAGCAGCAGGCGGGGATGCACGGCGAAGGCGCGGGCCAGCGCGGTGCGCTGCTGCTCGCCGCCCGAAAGCTGTCCCGGGTAATGCGTCAGGCGATGGCCGAGCCCGACCTGCTCCAAGGCCTCGCGCGCCCGGTCGAAGGCGTCGTCGCGCCCGGCGAACTCGAGCGGGATGGCGACGTTCTCCAGCGCCGTCATCGTCGGCACCAGGTGGAAGGACTGGAAAACGATCCCTACATGATCGCGGCGGAAGCGCGCCAGCGCGTCCTCGCCCAGATGCACCAAGTCGTGGCCGGCGACCTCGACTGCGCCCTTGGACGGGCGCTCGAGCCCGGCCGTCACCATCATCAGGGTCGACTTGCCAGAACCGGAAGGACCGACGATGCCGACCGTCTCCCCCGCCGCCACCTCCAGCGAGATGCCGCGCAGGATGTTGACCGCGCCGGCCGTGCTAGAAAGGGTAAGCTCGACGTCGGCGAGGCGCACGATCGGCGCCGCCGCCTGGACGGAAGCAGTTGATTTGCCAAGGGAATCGGAGGATGCGGTCATGAAGATCGGGCGCCCCTTGAAGCTGCGGCGAACGCTCGCCTGCGCGGCCGCCCGTGTGCGTCGTGACTTTGTGCGATATGGCCTCGCGCTGGCCCTTGTCAATGCCGTGTTCCTACCCATGGCCGCGCCGCAAGCCCTTGCCGAGACCCGCATCCTGGCGCTGGGCGACAGCCTGACCGCGGGCTACGGCCTGGGCGCGTCCGAGGGCCTCACCGCCCAGCTCGAGAAGGCGCTGAAGCGCAAGGGCGTGGCCGCCCGCGTGCTCAACGCCGGCGTCTCGGGCGACACCACGGCGGGCGGGCTGGCGCGGATCGACTGGGCGCTCGGCGACAAGCCCGACGTGGCGATCGTGGCGCTCGGCGCCAACGACATGCTGCGCGGCCTGGACCCGGCCAAGACGGAACAGAACCTGGACGGGATTCTGACCAAATTGAAGGCAGCGAAGGTGCCCGTCCTGCTGCTGGGCATGCGCGCGGCGCCCAATCTCGGCCGCGAGTACGGCGGGCGCTTCGACGCGATCTATCCCGCCCTTGCGCAGCGCCACGGCGTGCTGCTTTATCCCTTCCTCCTCGACGGGGTGGCGGCCGAGCCGCGCCTCAACCTGCCCGACGGAATCCACCCGAACGCCGCCGGCGTGGCGGCGATCGTCGAGCGCCTGGTCCCCTATGTGGAGCGGCTCATCGGCGCGCCACGGACCGCCGGCTAGCCCATTCGATCGAAAAGGCCTTCATCGCCGATGCGCGACTTCCGACTTGCCCACACGGCCAATCCCGACTGGCGCGCGGGCCTCGCCCACTGCGTAGCCCAGATCGGGCCGCTCGACCCCGACCACCGGCTGGGATTCCTCTACGTCACCGACCGCTTCGCCGCCGAGCTGGGCGACATCGCCACCGTCCTGAAGGAGGTGACCGGGGTGCGCGACTGGGTCGGCACGTCCGGCATCGGCGTGCTGGCGACCGGGCAGGAGTATTACGACGAGCCCGCGCTGGCGATCCTCGTCGCTGCCTGCGATCCCGAGGAGTACCGGCTGCTGCCCCGGCTGGAAAAATCCACCGCGCCGATGAAGGAGGCGCACGGGCGCTGGATGGAGCAGTACCACCCGACCGTCGCCCTGGTGCACGCCGATCCGCGCACGGCGGCCGTGCCGGCGCTGATCGCCAGCCTGGCCGAGGAGCTGGGCTTCGTCGTCGGCGGGCTGACCGCGTCGCGCGCGGCCTTCCCGCAGCTTGCCGGCAAGGTGACCGAGGGCGGGCTGTCGGGCGTGATGTTCGCGGGCCAGACCGCCATCACCGCGGGGCTGAGCCAGGGCTGCTCGCCGATCGGGCCGGTGCGCCGCGTGACCGAGGCGCGCGACAACGTCATCGTCGCCATCGACGGGCGGCCGGCGCTGGACGTGTTCAAGGAGGACATCGGCGAGCTGCTGGCGCGCGACCTGCGCCGCGTCGCCGGCTACATCCACGCGGCGTTGCCGGTGCCGGGCTCGGACACCGGCGACTACACGGTGCGCAACCTGACCGGCATCGACCCGAAGCAGAACCTGATCGCCATCGGCGCCGAGATCGCGCCCGGCGACCCGATCCTGTTCGTGCGCCGCGACCAGATGGGCGCCGAGCAGGACCTCGACCGCATGCTGCGCCAGGTCAAGCAGCGCACCAAGGCCACGCCCAAGGGCGGCATCTACGTCTCCTGCGTCGCGCGCGGGCCCAACCTGTTCGGCAAGGATTCGCAGGAGCTGAAGCGCATCCGCGACGCGCTGGGCGACTTCCCGCTGGTCGGCTTCTTCGCCAATGGCGAGATTTCGCACAACAGGCTTTACGGCTATACGGGGGTGCTGACGCTGTTCCTCTAAGGCTTCCCGCCGCGTCCCGCCCTCCTCCCACCCCTTCCGCCTTCGACCGGAGACACCATGGAATACCGTATGCTGGGCCGCAGCGGCCTCAGGGTTTCGACCGTTTGCCTCGGCACCATGACCTTTGCCGAGCAGACGCCGGAGGACGACGCGCATCGCCAGCTCGACCTCGCGCTCGACCGCGGCGTCACCTTCTGGGACACGGCCGAGGTCTATCCGGTGCCGCAGCGCGCCGAGACCTATGGCATGACCGAGGCCTTCATAGGCAACTGGCTGAAGAAGCGCGGCGGGCGCGACAAGATCGTGCTGGCGACCAAGGTGATCGGTCCCAACGACCGGCTGAAGCACATCCGCACCGGCCGCACCAAGCTCGACCGTGCCAACATCACCGCGGCGGTCGATGCCAGCCTGAAGCGCCTGCAGACCGACTACATCGATCTCTACCAGACGCATTTTCCCGACCGGTCGACCAACACCTTCGAGAAGATGAACTACCAGCACGCGCCGAACCCCGAGGACGTGCCGCTGGAGGAGACGCTGGGCGTCATGCGCGACCTGGTGAAGGCCGGCAAGATTCGCGCCTATGGCGTGTCGAACGAGACGCCCTGGGGCCTGACGCGGCAGTTGCAGCTTGCCAAGGACGATCCCTCGCTGCCGCGCGTCGCCTCGGTGCAGAATCCCTACAGCCTGCTCAACCGCAGCTACGACATGGGCATGGCCGAGATCTCGGTGCGCGAGGACTGCCCGCTGATGGCCTACTCGCCGCTCGCCTTCGGCACGCTGACC
>JAEULC010000078.1 GCA_016792605.1 Rhodospirillales bacterium | reverse complement strand
GTGCTGGCTGCCGGCATAGGCGGTGAAGGCGGGATAGAAGCCGAAGCCGATCACCGGCGCGACGACGACCGGCAGGCGTTCGGCGATCCGCCGGCCGAGTTCCGCCGCCGTGCGGTAGTCCGTGTCGAGCGGCAGATGCGGCCCATGCTCCTTCGCCGCCGCGCCGATGGGCACGACGACGACGGCGCCCGATCGGAACCGCGCCTCCGCCTCCTTCCAGGTCATGTCTGCCAGGAACACGCCGGCTCGCATCCTCGCCTCTGCTCTTTCGCGCACCATATCGCCTGTCGTCACCGCTCACGCACGGGCTTGTGAAAAAATGTAGCGGTGACTACGGAGCGGGCTTGTTGCAATGCAACAAATCGGTTTCCCATTTCTAAGCGTGGCTTTTGCGTCACCTTGAACGGCACTGCAACACGAATCCTGACCCGGTTTTGTCATCGAGACGCCAATTCCGTTATCGCGAGCCGATAGGTATATTTCCGCCCGGTTCTCGCGTCCCTCCGCAACCAAAAACCTCAGGGGTTTCACATATGACCAAGACTGGCATCGTTCTCGCCGCCACCGCCGCCGTCGCCTTCATGTCGGCCGGCGTCGTCTCGTCGATCTCCCCGGCCCAGGCCGCGGGCGTGAAGTGCGTCGGCGGCAATGCCTGCAAGGGGCAGAGCGCCTGCAAGACCGCGTCCAGCGCCTGCAAGGGCCAGAATGCCTGCAAGGGCAAGGGCTGGATGGAGTCGAAGGACAAGGCGGCGTGCGAGAAGTCGGGCGGCAAGGTCAGCTAACTCCGCTGATCGCCGGTCCGTAAGGACTTAAGGGCCGGGCGCCGACCGAAAGGTCCGGCGCCCGGTCTGTTTCCGGGATGCGCGTCGAACCGTTAGACTGAATTCATGGGCACGAGCACGGACATCGCCGGCTTCGGGCTGGGGCTGCGCAGCGATCACTACGGCGATCTGCTGGCCGAGCCCGCGCCCAAGGTCGACTGGCTGGAGATCCTGACCGAGAACTACTTGGTTCCCGGCGGGCCGCCGCTTGCCAACCTGGAGAAGATCCGCACGCGCTACCCGGTCGCGATGCACGGGGTTTCGCTGTCGATCGGGTCGAGCGACCCGCTGGACATGGACTACCTCCGCCAGGTACGGGCGCTCGCCGATCGCATCGAGCCCGCGATCGTCTCCGACCACCTGTGCTGGACCGGCTATGCCGGCCTGAACATGCACGATCTCTTGCCCGTGCCGCATACCGAGGAGGCGATCCAGCACATCGTCGACCGCGTGCTGCGGGTGCAGGACACGCTCGGCCGGCGCATCGCGCTGGAGAACGTGTCGAGCTATGTCGACTACAGCTTCTCATCAGTGCCGGAATGGGAGTTCCTGTCGGCCATCGCCGAGCGCGCGGACTGCGACATCCTGCTCGACGTCAACAACATCTACGTGAGTTCCTACAACCACGAGTTCGACCCGCTGGCCTACCTGGCCGCGATCCCGCCGGCGCGGGTGCGCCAGTTCCACCTTGCCGGCCACGAGAACAACGGCACGCATATCGTCGACACGCACAACGCGCCGGTGATCGACCCGGTCTGGGCGCTCTATGCCGAGGCAGTCAGGCGCTTCGGCCCGGTGCCGGCGATGATCGAGCGCGACGCCAACATCCCGCCGCTGGACGAGCTGCTGGCGGAGGTGGACCGGATGCGGCGCGCGGCGGCGAAGGCGCTGGCCAGCCGTGCGGCGTAACACCCCCGCGCTGGAGACGCTGCAGGCGGATTTCCAGAACTACATCCTGGGCGACGACCGGGCGATGGCGGGCAAGGTGCGCGCCACCGCGAAGGCCGACGCCGCCACCCTGCTCGCCGTCTATCGCGACGGCTACGCGCTGCGCCTGCTGGAAGCGCTGGAGACGAACTTCAGCACGCTGAAGCAGGTGCTGGGCGACGACGACTTCGACGCGATGGGCCGCGGCTACATCGCCGCGCATCCGTCGAAGCATTTCTCGATCCGCTGGTTCGGCGACAGGCTCGCGGACTACCTGGCAACGGCCGCGCCCTGGTCCGGCACGCCCGCGTTGGCCGAACTCGCGTCGCTGGAATGGGCGCTCGCCGGCGCGTTCGACTCGGCCGACGCCGCGCCCGTCGCCATCGCGGACATCGCGGCGATCGCGCCGGAGAACTGGCCCGGCCTGCGCCTCGCCTTTCATCCGTCGCTGCAGGTGATCGGCTTCGCCTGGACCGTGCCGGAGCTGTGGAACGCCCTGAACGCGGGCGAGGAGGCAGGCGCCCCCGAACAGCGCGACGCCGCCGTGCCGTTCGCCGTCTGGCGCCAAGATCAAGGCGAGGAACGGCAGAACTTCTTCCGTTCGCTCGACCCGGGCGAGGCCTGGATGCTGGCCGAGGCGCGCCAGGGCGCCAGCTTCGGCGCGCTCTGCGAGGGGCTCTGCCAGTTCGTCGCGCAGGACCAAGCCGGCGCCCAGGCGGCCGGATACCTGCGCGGTTGGATCGACCAGGGGCTGGTCGCGGGCGTAGAGGCTTTGTAGCCGGTTTCCCTTCCGTCATGCCCGGGCGTGTCCCGGGCATCCATTTCCATCCCGTGGTGGGATGGTAGATGGATAGCCGGAACAAGTCCGGCCATGACCAAACAAAGGGCAGCAAGGGCGTGCACTCGCGCAGCCGTGAAGCCCCGATGTGACGCCGGTCACGTCCGATGTCCGTGTTCTTGCGTATCGAAGGAGGTAGCAGAAAAGAAGGGGACGACTCCATGCGGCGCATCCTGTTCGCGACCCTCGCAATGCTCGTCCTGCTGCCCTCCGGCGCGCGGGCGGACGAAAACGCCATTCGCTGGCGCGACTTCTCGGACCAGGTGTTCGAAGAGGCCAGGCGCGACAACAAGTTCGTCGTGCTCTACCTCAAGGCCGTGTGGTGCCACTGGTGCCACGTGATGGAGAACACGACCTACCGCGACGACGCGGTGCGCGCCGAGATGGCGGCGCACTACATTCCGGTGCGCGTCGACCAGGATTCGCGGCCCGACCTGTCGCTGCGCTACGAGGATTTCGGCTGGCCGGCGACGATCATCTTCGGGCCGGACGGCACCGAGATCGCGAAGCTGCGCGGCTATCGCCAGCCGGAACAGTTCCTCGCCGTGCTGAAGGACGTGGTCGCGGACCCGTCCCCGGTCAACTACGGCGACGCGCCGCCGGAGGGCGCGTCGAGCCCGACCGCGCGCCTGCCGGACGAGCGCAAGGCCGAACTCGAGGCCGCGTTCCGCAAGGGCTACGACAACGAGAACGGCGGCTGGGGCGAACTGCACAAGTTCGTCGACGCCCAGGCGATGGAATACGCCATGGCGCTGGCCAGACGCGGCGACAAGGATGCCGAGCGCATGGCGCGCCAGACGCTTCAGCAGTCGTTCAACCTCATCGACCCGGCCTGGGGCGGCGTCTACCAGTATTCCGACAAGGCGGACTGGAAGTCGCCGCACTACGAGAAACTGATGAGCTTCCAGGCCTCGCACCTGATGCTGTACTCGCTGGCGCACGCGCAGTGGAAGACGCCGGCGCACCGCGACGCGGCGGCGAAAATCTATCGCTACATCGTCGATTTCCTCAGCGCGCCGGACGGCGCCTTCTATGTCAGCCAGGACGCCGACTCGGTCCAGGGCGACCATGGCGCGGATTTCTTCGTGCTCGACGCCGAGCAGCGCAAGGCGAAGCCGATGCCCCGGGTCGACACGAGCAAGTATGCGCGCGAGAACGGCTGGGCGATCGCGGCCATGGCGGCCTACTACGACGCGACGGGCGAGAAGGACGCGCTGGATCGCGCCATCAAGGCGGCGCGCTGGGTGATCGACAATCGCGCGCTGCAGGGCGGCGGCTTCCGCCACGCGGAGATCGACAAGGGCGGCCCGTTCCTCGGCGACAGCGTGGCGATGGCGCAGGGCTTCCTGGCGCTCTACCGCTCGACGGCCGAGGCCGAGTGGCTCGACCGCGCGCAGGCGGCTGCCGGGTTCATCGTCGAGCGCTTCACCGACCCCGCGACGGGCGGCTTCTTCGCCGGCGCGCCCGATGCCGCGTCCGGCGTGCTGGGGAAGCCCGTCAAGTCGCGCGACGAGAATATCGCGACGGTCCGGTTCCTCAACCTGCTGCACCAGTACAGCGGCGCGGCGCGCTGGCGCGCGGCGGCCGAGACCGGCTTCGGCTACCTGGCTTCGCCTGTTGTGATCGACGCGATCGACTTCCTGCCCGGCGTGCTGCTGGCCGAGCGCGAGCTGCAGCGCGACCCGGTCCACATCACGATCGTCGGCGGCAAGAACGCCGCCGAATCCCGGGCGCTCTATGGCGCGGCGCTTTCCTACCCGTCGCCCTACAAGCGCGCGGAATGGTGGGACCCGGCGGGGCCGAAACTGCCCAACCACGACGTCGAG
>JAEULC010000074.1 GCA_016792605.1 Rhodospirillales bacterium | reverse complement strand
GACGAGGCGCGGCGGATCGGCGCGCAGCCCATCTGCTGGGACCAGGGCGCCTATCCCGACGCGCTGAAGCGCATCGACAACCCGCCGCCGATCCTGTTCCTGCGCGGCAATCCCGCGGTGCTCGGCCACCGCGCCATCGCCGTGGTCGGCGCGCGCAACGCATCGGCCAGCGGCCAGCGCTTCGCGCGGCAGATCGCGCTGGAACTGGCCGAGTCGGGGCTGCTGGTGGTTTCGGGCCTGGCGCGCGGGATCGACGGCGCGGCCCATCACGGCGCGCTGGACGCCGGCACTGGCGCGACGGGCGGCCAGACCGGTGGCACGGTCGCGGTGATGGGCGGCGGCATCGACCAGGTCTACCCGCCCGAGCACGAGGCGCTGCATGCCCGCATCCTGGCCTCGGGCCGGGGCGCGGTGCTGGCCGAGCTGCCCTTCGGCTGGGTTGCGCAGGCGCGCGATTTCCCGCGCCGCAACCGGATCATCGCCGGCATGGCGCTGGGGGTCGTCGTGGTCGAGGCGGCCTTGAAATCGGGCTCGCTGATCACCGCCCGGCTGGCCGGGGAGCAGGGGCGCGAGGTCTTCGCCGTTCCCGGTTCACCCCTCGACCCGCGCTGCCGGGGAACCAACGACCTGATCCGCCAGGGGGCGACCCTGACCGAAGGCGCGACCGACGTGCTGGACGGGCTGGCGGCCCTGCTGGGCGCCCACCCGGGCCGCGCCGATGGTGCTCAACAGCATGATTCAAAAGAGGAATTTTCCATGCCCGTGGACGAGGCGGCCCTTGCCGCGGCCCGCACCCGGGTGCTCCGGGCGCTAGGCCCCACCCCGGTCGAGGTTGACGAAATCGTCCGCCAATGCCAATTGTCCGCGCCCATCGTTCAGGCTGCCCTCCTGGAATTGGAGCTGGCTGGCCGCCTTAGCCGACATCCCGGCGGGCGGGTGGCCTTGGAGCTGTCCTGAGCACGCAAGAGGCGTAGATCGGCGCCAGGCGCCGCAACCGACAGGGTAGATTCTAATGGACGTTGTCGTCGTCGAGTCGCCAGCGAAGGCGAAGACGATCAACAAGTACTTGGGCAATGGGTTCACGGTGCTGGCCAGCTTCGGCCATGTCCGCGACCTGCCGCCCAAGGACGGCAGCGTGCGCCCGGACGAAGACTTCGCCATGGACTGGGAGAGCGAGGCCAAGTCTGAGAAGCGGATCAAGGAGATCGCCGACGCGGTCAAGGGCGCCAAGCGCCTGTTCCTGGCCACCGACCCGGACCGCGAGGGCGAGGCGATCTCGTGGCACGTGCGCGAGATGCTGGAGAAGCGCCGCGTGCTCAAGGGCGTCGACGTCAAGCGCATCGTCTTCAACGAGATCACCAAGTCGGCCGTGCTCGACGCCGTCGCCCATCCGCGCGAGCTCGACCACAACCTGATCGAGGCCTACCTGGCGCGACGCGCGCTGGACTACCTCGTCGGCTTCAACCTGTCGCCGGTCCTGTGGCGCAAGCTGCCGGGCTCGCGCTCGGCCGGCCGCGTGCAGTCGGTCGCCCTGCGCCTGGTCTGCGAGCGCGAGGCCGAGATCGAGGTCTTCAAGAACCGCGAGTACTGGTCGATCGACGCCGACTTCCGCACCCCCGGCGGCCAGACGGTCACCGCGCGGCTGACGCATCTCGACGGCCGCAAGCTCGACAAGTTCGACCTGCCGACCAAGGAAGCGGCCGAGGCCGCCGTCGCCAAGATCGCCCAAGCGTCGCCCTATAAGGTGTCGTCGGTCGAGCGCAAGCAGGTGCGCCGCCACCCGCCGGCGCCCTTCACCACCTCGACCCTCCAGCAGGAGGCTTCGCGCAAGCTCGGCTTCGGCGCCAGCCACACGATGCGCATCGCCCAGCGCCTCTACGAGGGCGTGGACATCGGCGGCGAGACGGTCGGCCTTATCACCTACATGCGAACCGACTCGGTGCAGCTCTCGCGCGAGGCGATCGAGGCCGCGCGCAAGCAGATCACCGGCGACTACGGCCGCGACTACCTGCCCGAGCATGCGCGCGTCTACAAGAGCACGGCCAAGAACGCCCAGGAGGCGCACGAGGCGGTGCGCCCGACGAACTTCGCGCTGCGTCCGCAGGACGTGGCCCAGCATCTCGACCAGGACCAGCGCCGGCTCTACGAGCTGGTGTGGAAGCGCGCCATGGCGAGCGAGATGGAAAGCGCGACGCTCGACCAGGTCGCGGTCGACATCGCGTCCGCCGACGGCAAGATCGCGTTCCGCGCCAACGGATCGGTGGTGCAGTTCGACGGCTTCCTGCGCCTCTACCGAGAGGACGAGGACGACCCGTCGGAAACCGACGAGAGCGAGCGCCGCCTGCCGCCGATGAACCAGGGCGAGGCGATGGGCCACGGCGAGACGCGGCCCGAGCAGCATTTCACCCAGCCGCCGCCGCGCTACACCGAGGCGAGCCTGGTCAAGCGCATGGAAGAGCTGGGCATCGGCCGCCCTTCGACCTACGCCTCGATCCTGCAGGTCCTGCAGGATCGCAACTACGTGAAGCTGGAGAAGAAGCGCTTCATCCCCGAGGACCGCGGCCGGCTGGTGATCGCGTTCCTGGCCAGCTTCTTCGAGCGCTATGTCGAGTACGGCTTCACCGCCGCGCTGGAAGAGAAGCTCGATGACATCTCGGGCGACCGCATCGCGTGGAAGACGGTGCTGCGCGAGTTCTGGCAGGATTTCTCTGCCGCGATCGCCGGCACCAAGGACCTGAAGATCCGCGACGTGCTCGACCGCCTCGACGAGGACCTCGGCCCGCACTTCTTCCCCGAGCGCGCCGACGGGTCTAACCCGCGCGCCTGCCCGTCCTGCGGCGCCGGCCGCCTGGGCCTGAAGCTCGGCCGACACGGCGCCTTCATCGGCTGCGCCAACTACCCGGAATGCAAGTTCACGCGGCCGCTGGCGGTGATGGACGGCAGCAACCCGATGGACGGGATGGGCGACAAGAAGGAGCTTGGCGCCGATCCGGCGAGCGGCAAGGTGGTGACACTGCGCCAGGGCCCCTACGGCCCCTACGTCCAGCTCGGCGACGCCGATCCCGAGAACAAGGCCGAGAAGCCCAAGCGCGTCTCGATTCCGAAGCAGATGCCGCCGGACGAGATCACGCTCGACCGCGCGGTCGCGCTCTTGTCGCTGCCGCGCCTCGTCGGCAAGCACCCGGAAACGCAGAAGGACATTCAGGCCGGCATCGGCCGCTTCGGCCCGTACCTCAAGCATGACGGCGTGTTCAAGTCGATCCCGAAGGACGAGGACGTGCTGTCGATCGGGCTCAACCGCGCCGTCGACCTGCTGGCGACCGCGAGCAAGGGCCGCCAGCGCGACCCCGGCAAGGAACTGGGCAAGCATCCGGACGGCGACGCGCCGGTCACGCTGCACAAGGGCCGCTACGGCCCCTATGTCGCGCACGGCAAGATCTACGCCTCGCTGCCGCGCGACATGGACGAGGCCTCGATCACGCTCGACCAGGCGGTCGCCCTGCTCGCCGCCAAGGCGGCCAAGGGCCCGTCGAAGCCGCTGCGCGGCAAGAAGGCGGCGAAGGCCAAGCCCGAGGCAGCGGAAGCGGCCGAGAAGCCGGCGAAAGCCAAGAAGGCCGCCGCCGCGCCGAAGGCGGCAAAGCCCAAGGCCGCGAAGAAGAAGGCGGCGAAGAAGCCCGAGACGGCGAACGACGCCAAGCCGGCGCCGAAGCGGCGCGCCGTCGGCGCGTGAGCCGGGGCGCGTGAGTTCGGGTCGCAAGCCGCCAGCGCCGCTGCCGACCAAGCAGCAGATCCTCGATTTCATCCGTGACTCGAAGACGCCGGTCGGCCGGCGCGAGATCGCGCGCGCCTTCAACATCAAGGGCGGCGATCGCACCTTCCTGCGCGGGATCCTGAAGGAGCTGAAGCTCGAGGGCCTGCTCGAGGACGGCAGGCAGCGCGGCGAGCGCAGCGGCAAGAAGCTCGGCCGGCCGGGATCGCTGCCCGCGGTCGGCGTGGTCGAGGTGATCGGCCCCGACGCCGACGGCGAGCTTCTCGCCCGGCCGCTCGCCTGGCATGGCGGCGACGAGCCGCCGCGCATCTACGTGGCGCCGGACCGCGGCCACGCCGCCCT
>JAEULC010000063.1 GCA_016792605.1 Rhodospirillales bacterium | reverse complement strand
AGTGGCGGGACAGTTGCTGGCCCTGATCTGCGCCCCGCCGCATTGGGCCTGGTACCTGGCCGGCTTCGCGCTGTTCCGGCTGTTCGACATCACCAAGCCCTTCCCGGCGAACTGGTGCGACCGCAACCTGAAAGGCGGTGTTGGGGTCATGGCGGACGACCTGGTCGCCGGCCTTTATGCAATGTTTATCATTGCTCTTGGAGGTTATATTGCCGACGCAGTTTAACTTCGAAGCCGATCTGGTCTCGCGGGCGATGACCCTCCTCGACCATTTCCGGCATGCCAAACTCAAGCTGGCTACGGCGGAATCCTGCACTGGCGGGATGGTCGCCGGCATCTTGACCGAGATCGCCGGCTCGTCCGACGTCGTGGAGCGCGGCTTCGTCACCTACTCCAACGAGGCCAAGGCCGAGCTGCTGGGCGTGCCCATGGCGCTGATCGCGGCCCATGGCGCCGTTTCCGAAGAGGTGGCGCGCGCCATGGCCGCGGGTGCCCTGGCGCACTCCCGGGCCGACGTGGCGGTGTCGATCACCGGCATCGCCGGGCCGGGTGGCGGGTCGGCGGCCAAGCCGGTCGGGCTGGTCCACTTCGCCGCCGCCCGTCGGGCCGGGACGGTCCTGCACCGCCGGGAGGTATTCACGGGTGACCGGGCCGCCGTGCGCCGGGCCGCCGCGGCGACGGCCCTGGCGCTGGCCCTCGCGGCGGCTAGTTGAGGGTTTTCAGGTAGGCGATCAGGTCGGCCCGGTCCTGGCCCTGGGCGAAGCCGGGGAACACCATCTTGGTGCCGGCGGCGACCTTCTGCGGCCCGGCGAGCCAGGCATCCAGCTTCGCCTCGTCCCAGGAAGCCCCCAGGCCCTGCAGCGCCGTCGAGTAGGCGAAGCCCGGCGCCTTGCCGGCCGGGCGCCCGACCACCCCGCCCAGGTTCGGCCCGACCTTGTGCTTGCTGGTCTTGTCGGCCGTGTGGCAGTTGGAACAGCGCGTGAACAACGCCTTGCCGCGATCGACGTCGCCGGCCCCCGCCGCCGCGGTCGAGGCCGTGACGGTGGGCACCGCGCCGCGCACCTTCACGACCAGCTCGTCCCAGCTCAGCACGTAGTCCGCGCCCTTGCCAAGCGGCAGGTGGCAGGCCAGGCAGGCCTCCTCCTTTGTGTCGGTCTTGTTGACCTTGTCGGGGGTGTAGACGGTGTAATTCCAGTCGCCGTTGCGCAGGGTCGCGGGGAAGTCGGCACCCCAGCCCGCCTGCTTCTCCATGACGCTGTACTGCAGGAAATCGCCCTTCTGGAACAGCCCGTCGGCGCCCACGACCGGCTGGCCGGCGGTGTCGAGCTTGGCCTTGTAGACCTCCATCACCAGCACCGACCCGTTCGGTAGGGCGGCATCGCGCTTCGCCCCCTCGGCCGCGACCTTGTTGGCATAGAGGTAGCGGACCTGGCCGTTGTCGGGCCGGTTATGGATCCCGTAGAGCAGGTAGGTCGCCGGGTCGTAGTCGGCCGGCAGGATCACGCGCTTGGGATCGGCCCCGGCCACGCCGGCGGACAACGCCAGGCCCAGGGCCATGGCGGCGGCAAACAAGCGGTTCATTGTTGGATCTCCCACCCTGTTTTGCCTTGCGGCTTATCGCTGGGAAATACACCCAGCCTCGCCCGGCCGATGCAACGGCACGGGAATGTGAGCCGATCGTAGCGGGCAAGGCCGGCCAACCGCCGGTCCCGCAAGGTTGGACTCGAATGAAGTTTCCCGTTGCGGGCTGGCAATATATCCAATTGCGTTTATTGCGATGCAGCAACGACCGCCTTCGCGCCTGCCGCAGGGACCACGATGCAAGCTTCCCTCCCGATGTACAACATCCCGGAAATGCACCCGGCCTTCGCCGCGTTCTGGGCGGCGCTGCGGGACGAGGCGACAAGCCGCGGCGTGGCCGGCCTGCCCGCCGGGCTGCGCTACGACCTGCCGGCCGTGCCCGACCGAATTGACGCTGACGTCATTTTCACCCAGGTCTGCGGCTTCCCCCTGCTGACCCGATTGAAGGGCCAGGCGACGATCCTCTTGACGCCGGTCTACGACCTGCCGGGCTGCGACGGGCCGATGCACACCGCATTCTTCATCGTCCGCGACGACAGCCCGATCCGGTCGATCCCCGACCTTCGCGGCAAGACGATCGGGATCAACAGCCTGTTGTCGAACACGGGCATGAACCTGCCCCGGGCGACCATCGCGCCGCTGGCGGCCGGCCGGCCCTATTTCGGCCGGCGGGTCATCACCGGCAGCCACACCGCCAGCATCGAGCAGGTGGCCGACGGGCGGATCGACGTGGCGGCGATCGACTGCGTGACCGACGCCGTCTTCCGGCGCCACCGCCCCGCGCTGATGCGCCGGATCCGGGTCTTGGCTGAGACGGTGCAGAGCCCGTCCCTGCCCTTCGTCACCGCGGCTGCCACGCCCCCGGAGACCGCCCTGCGCCTCCGCGACTCCCTGCAGGCGCTGGTGGGCAGCCCGGCGGCTCTGGGCCTGTCGATCCGCGGCTTCGAGGCGCTGGGCGAGGCCGACTATCGCCTAGTGCTGGACCACCAGGACGAAGCGGCCCGGCTCGGCTACCCCGAACTGGTCTGAAACACGCCCGAAGACGGTAAACGGCGTCGTTTGGCGCCATGAGCCTGGGTTTTCGCCCCGCGACAGGCAGGAAATCTGGAAGATCGCGCGAATTCGCCGCGAAAACCGGCGTTGTTAATACTGTTTAAGCCGCGTTAAGGCCTGCGGCGTGCCCAAAACGAAGACCGGCGCCCGACCGGGAGCTACTGCTTGCGGCGATGCGCCAGCATGAGCCCGATCAGGCCGAAACCGAGCAGGCCCAGCGCCATCGGTTCCGGCACGCTGGTCGCCGTGCTGCTGTCGCCGCCGCCCGGGAGGTCGCCCGAGAACTGGTACTGGTGGATCTCGCCGCCCCCGTAATTGGTGCCACCGTATCTGCCCTGGGCGATCTCCTTGACCACGATCGAGCCGTTGAGCGCGTTCGACTGGTAGACCTTGGCGTCGGTCGCCAGGATCGCGCCGAAGTACTCGGTCCCGAAGGCCAGCGTCGTGGCGTCGTAGAAGTTCCAGACAATGTTGTCGGCAACCGACTGGCCGACGCCGCCCAGCCAGTTCTCGTTCATCGTCATCGACCTGCCGCCGACATTGATGATGACCGTGTCGGCGCTGCCCAGGTTGAACGCAATCTCGCCGATGCTGCTGAAGAAGGCCGAGCCGTCGGCGATGTTGAACACGACAGTATCGCCAAGGCCCGAGGCGTTGAACGTGGCCTTGTTGCCCGAGACCTGGGCCGTGGCGTTTGCGGTCAGAACCTTCAGGTCGTCGGAGAGCTGGTTCATCACGCCGGCGAAGTTCGGCACGGTCACCGGCTGGCCGACGACCTTGTTGCCGTTGATGTTCGCCCCGCCGGTGACGCTGCCGCCGACATAGGCCGTGCCGCCGCCGTTCATGTTGACGTTCCTGGTGACGTTCCCGCCAACTACGAGGCTGCCGCCGTTGTTCACGTTGGTCGGGCCGCCGCTGATCTTGCCGCCGACCGTCAGCGCCTTGAACTCGCTGGCCGGGGCCTGGTTGCCCTTGATGAAGAAGCTGGACGAGTTGCCGGTCAGGTTGCCGCCGATCAGCGCGCGGCCTTCGACGTCGTGGCCGCCCTGCATGTTGCCGAACGTGACGAGGTTGAACTGCTCGAGCACCTGCTCTCCGGTGAGCGCGGCGGCGTTGGCGCCGGCGATCCCGTGAGCGAATAGCAAAGCAGAGGCGAGCGAAAGCGTGCGCAGCGCGCGGGCGGTGGTCATACCTGACAAGGCCTTTATGCTTCTTGCAGCAAGCCGCAGCGGCTCGCTTGACGCCATCCTGGCGTACAGGCGCTTAACAACTTACGAAGTGACGCCGCGCACAGGTCGAATTCGATCTCTGCCATGCGCGTTCTGCAATACGCGCAAAGCTTGTCGAAAATGCCGGCTAAATTGCGCCGACGCCCGGCTAGGGTTTCGCGTGCTTCGCCAGCAGCGCACGCCACAAGGCGTTCGTCTCGGCGCCCTTCGGATCGTTGGATGGCAGCTTGCGCACGGCGGTCTGGACCATCACGAGCTTCGAGGCGGGATCGACGAAGATCGCCTGCCCGTGAATCCCCAGCAGCACGAACACGCGCCGCTGCGGCTCGTCGACCGGGCCCGGCACCAGCCACACCTGGTAGCCGTAGCCGAATCGCTGCGGCGTCGGCGCGAGAAACGGCTTGTCGGCGGGCACCGTCGTCGCGTCGATCACCCACTGCCGGGGGATGAGCTGCCGACCGTTCCAGTTGCCGTCATGCGCCAGTAGCCGCCCCAGCCGCGCATAGTCGCGCAGCGTGGCGTTGAGGCAGCAATAGGTCATCTCCTGCCCGCCGCCGTCGACCTGCCAATGCGCGTCGGCCTCGGCGCCGAGATGGCGCCAGATCTTCTCGCTGAGATATTCGGCGACCGGCCTGCCGGTCGCGGCGGCCAGCACCAGGCCCAGGATCTCGGTCTCGACACTCGCGTAGTGGAAGCGCGTCAGCGGCGGCGCCGTGCGCTCGTTGAACTGGCCGACCACCGCCGCCTGGCCGCCGGGCGACACGCGGTAGAGCCCGCGCCCCATCCGCGCGTTGTCGTCCTCGCCGCTGTAGTCCTCGCGATAGGCGACGCCCGAGCTCATGTGCAGCAGCGCGCGGATCGAGCTGCCGCCGTATTCCTTGCCCTTCAGCCCGGTCACGTATTTCTCGACCGGATCGTCGATCGAGGCGATCCGCCCTTCCGCAACCGCGATGCCGACGAGCATCGCCGTGACCGTCTTGGCCATGGACTGCGACAGGAATTTCTGCCGGTCGGTCCGGGCGTACTGGTAGGCCTCGAACAGGATCGTGTCGTCCTTGAGCACCAGCAGCCCGGTCGTCGGGTGGTTCGCCAGGTAGAGCGCCAGCGACCGCGGCTGGCCGCGGAAATTGTAGGCGATCTCGATCGGCACGGGCGCGCGCTTGAACGCCCAGATCGGCCCGGCGCGCTCGACCAGTCGCGTGGTCGTCAGGGTCGCGCTGCTGCTGAACCGCCCCACGAGGTAGTGCGGATTGCGGAACTGGCCGGGCGGAAATGCCGCGGGATAGCCCTCGCGCGCGCCATAGTCGTTGGCATCGGGACCGGTGTCGGAGAAGGTCTGTGCGCCCGCCGGCGCGGCCAGTAGAAGCAGCGCCAGGGTCGCGCGCGCGATCATGCCGCAGGCGCTCCGTAGAGCGCGCGGGCGCGGGTCTCGAAGGCCGCGACCATGCGCCTGACCGCCTCGTCGAACAGCACGCCGATCAGCCGTTCCAGCAACGAAGAGCGGAACTCGAACTCGACGTGGAAGTCGATCTCGCAGCCCTGGTCGTGCGGCAGGAAGTGCCAGTGGTTGTTGAGGTGCTTGAACGGCCCTTCGAGGTAGGTCACGTCGATCCGGTCGGGTGGGCCCAGCGTGACCTTCGAGCTGAAGCGCTCGCGGATCATCTTGAACCCGATCACCAGGTCGGCCACGACCAGCGTCTCGGTCCGCGTGCGGATCCGCGCCGCGACGCACCAGGGCAGGAACTCGGGATAGCGCTCGATATCGGCGACCAGGGCGTAGAGCTGCGCGGGCGTGTAGGGCAGGATGCGGCGTTCGGCGTGGCGATGCATGGGGGGATTGTAGGTGAGAGTTACGATTCGGCCCAACTAGCTCAAATTCGTGTGACCTGACTTGGGAAGATTCAGTCTCAGCTCGAATTCGAGGTGTCCTCAGCATCCATGACGTGAGGGAAGAACTGCCGGTCCCAATCATCGGTCCGAAAAAGAACCTTGCCATAGTCCAGGATCCGATCGTCGGGCCGATAAGGACGCGAGCAAATCTCGACGTCTCCTATGGATTCAGGGCCTAGGTGAAAATGCTCGTGCTTCTCATTGAGCCGTTGAAGTTCCTGTACGAGCAAATCACGGCCTGCCGGGTTAACCCAGACTTCGAACTCGCCCTGGGCCGTCATATTGACGGTGATGCGCGGCTTCATTGCACCCTCGCTTCGATGCGGTTGAGCTCACGGCACAATGCATTCATGCCGGAAAAAGGAGAAGAAAGTGTCTACGCCGAGGCCGCCGCCAGCTTCTTCTCGCGGGCGGCCTTCAGCTTGGCGAAATCCTCGCCGGCGTGGTGGGAGGAGCGAGTCAGCGGCGACGCCGAGACCATCAGGAAGCCCTTGGCGTAGGCGGCCTTGGCCAAGCTCTGGAACTCGTCGGGCGTGACAAAGCGGTCGATCGCGGCGTGCTTGGGCGTCGGCTGCAGGTACTGGCCTATCGTGAGGAAATCGACGTCGGCGGCGCGCAAATCGTCCATCACCTGCAGCACTTCCTCGCGCGTCTCGCCGAGGCCGACCATGATGCCGGACTTGGTGAACAGGCCGGGCTCGGCCTTCTTCACGTCGTCCAAGAGGCGCAGCGAGTTGAAGTAGCGCGCGCCCGGGCGGATCGACGCGTAGAGCCGTGGCACG
>JAEULC010000439.1 GCA_016792605.1 Rhodospirillales bacterium | reverse complement strand
TCCGCTCGGCCGACCCGGCCGACGTGCCGAAGGCGACCAACTACGTCGCCACCGCGCTCGACGAGATCAAGGCCGGCAAGCCGGTCACGACCGCGTCGACCCGCGCCTATGGCTGCACGGTGAAGTACGCGCCGCAGAGCTAAAGGGGCAGAGCTCAGCGCACCAGCGCCGCTCGGGCGCTGACGCTGGAGACACAGACGGCCCGGGGCGATGAGTCCCGGGCCGCTTTGTTTTTGGCTCTCACCGTTCTAAGGGTTGTCATGCCCGGGCTTGTCCCGGGCATGACGTATTGAGGACGAGAGAGGGGCTCCAAAACAGCACGGCCGGGACTGAGCCCGGCCGTACCGTGTCGAACGCGAACGAAAAAGAGGCGAGGCGCTTACCCCGCCGCGGCAATCGCCCGCTTTGCCATGACGCCCACGAGATGCGCGCGGTACTCGGCCGAGGCGTGGATGTCGGCGTTCATCGCGTCGGCCGGCGGGTGCATTCCCTCGATCGCCTTGGCGGAGAAGTCCTTTGACAGGGCTTCTTCCATCTTGTGGGCGCGGAAGACGCCTGAATTGCCCGCGCCGGTGACGCCGACGCGGACGCCGCCGCCCGTCTTCGCCACGAACACGCCGACCACCGCGTAGCGCGAGGCCGGGTTCGGGAACTTCACGTAGCCGGCCTTCTCCGGCACCGGGAAGCTGACCGCGGTGATGATCTCGCCGGGCTGCAGCGCGGTTTCGAACATGCCCTTGAAGAAGTCGTCGGCCGCGATCTTGCGCTGGTTGGTGACGATCGTGGCGCCGAGCGCCAGCACGGCGGCGGGGTAGTCGGCCGCCGGGTCGTTGTTGGCGATCGAGCCGCCGATCGTGCCGCGGTGGCGCACCTGGCGGTCGCCGATATTCGCGGCGAGGCCGGCGAGCGCCTTGATCTTGCCCTGCACGTCCTTCGACGCGGCGACGGCGGCGTGCGTGGTCATCGCGCCGATGACCACGGCGTTGCCCTCGACCTTGATGCCGGCGAGGTCCTTGGCGCCGCCGAGGTCGACCAGCGCCGAGGGCTGGGCAAGGCGCTGCTTCAGGGTCGGGATCAGCGTCATGCCGCCCGCCATCAGCTTGCCGTCCTCGCCCGCGGCCTTGATCTTCGCCGCGGCGTCGGCGGCAGAGGACGCCTTCTGGTACTCGAAGTTATACATTGCCGTTCTTCCTTCCCTTAGTGCCTGGCCGCCTTCGCATCCTGGATCGCCTTCCAGATGCGGTTGGGCGTGGCCGGCATGTCGATATGCGTGACGCCGTACTCGCTGAGCGCGTCGACGATGGCGTTGATGACCGTGGGCGGGGCCCCGATCGCGCCGGCCTCGCCGCAGCCCTTCACCCCGAGCGGGTTGTGGGTGCAGGCGGTGACGGAGTGCGCGACCTTGAAGGACGGCACGTCGCCGGCGCGCGGCATCGTGTAGTCCATGTAGGAGCCGGTCTGGAGCTGCCCGTCCTTGTCGTAGACGCAGGTCTCCAGCAGCGCCTGGCCGATGCCCTGGACCAGCCCGCCATGGACCTGGCCCTCGACGATCATCGGGTTGACGATCCGCCCGAAATCGTCCGCCGCGGAGAAGCTCTGCACCTCCACCACGCCGGTCTCGGGATCGATCTCGACCTCGCAGACATAGCAGCCTGCGGGGAAGGTGAAGTTCTTCGGATCGTAGAACGAGGTCTCGTCGAGGCCCGGCTCGACCGTCTCGAGCGGATACTTGTGCGGCACGTAGGCCGCCAGCGCGATCTCGCCGAAGGTCTTCGACTTGTCGGTGCCGGCGACGGTGAACTTGCCGTCCTTGAACTCGATGTCGGCCTCCGCCGCCTCGAGCATGTGGGCCGCGATCTTCTTCGACTTGGCGATGATCTTCTCGAGCGACTTGACGATGGCGGTGCCGCCCACGGCCAGCGAGCGCGAGCCATAGGTGCCCATGCCGAACGGCACGCGGTTGGTGTCGCCGTGGCTGATCTCGACCTGCTCCATCGGGATGCCGAGCATGTCGGACACGACCTGGGCGAAGGTGGTCTCGTGGCCCTGGCCGTGGCTGTGGCTGCCGGTGAAGACGACCACGTTGCCGGTCGGGTTCACGCGCACGGTCGCGGCCTCGTAGAGGCCGGCCCGCGCGCCGAGCGAGCCGACCACGTTCGAGGGCGCGATGCCGCAGGCCTCGATGTAGCTGGCGATGCCGCGGCCCCGGAGCTTGCCCTTGGCCTTCGACGCGGCCTTGCGCTGGGCGTAGCCCGCGGCGTCGGAGAGCTTCAGCACCTGGTCGAGCGTCGCGTCGTAGTTGCCGATGTCGTAGACCAGCGCGACCGGGGTCTGGTAGGGGAACTGGTCGGGCTTGATGTAGTTCTTCCGCCGCAGTTCCGCCGGGTCCGTCTTCAGTTCGCGCGCCGCCTTGTCGATCAGCCGCTCGATCTGGAAGGTGGCCTCGGGCCGCCCGGCGCCGCGATAGGCGTCGACCGGCACGGTGTTGGTGAACACCGCCTTGACGTTGGTGTAGATCGCCGGCGTGGCGTAGTTGCCGGCGAGCAGCGTGCCGTGCAGGTAGGTCGGGATGCAGGGCGCGAAGGTCGAAAGATAGGCGCCCATGTTGGCCAGCGTCTCGCAGCGCATGCCCAGGAACTTGCCGTCCTTGTCCAGCGCCAGCTCGACATGGGTAACGTGGTCGCGGCCGTGCGCGTCGGACATGAAGGCTTCCGACCGCTCGGACGTCCACTTCACCGGCCGGCCGACCTGCTTGGCCGCCCAGGTGACGATCGCTTCCTCGGCGTAGTGGTAGATCTTCGAGCCGAAGCCGCCGCCCACGTCGGGCGCCACCACGCGCAATTTATGCTCGGGGATGCCGAGCACGAACGCGCCCATCAGCAGCCGGATCACGTGCGGGTTCTGGCTTGTCGTGTAGAGCGTGTACTCGCCCGTGGCGCGGTCGAAGTCGCCGATGGCCGCGCGCGGCTCCATCGCGTTCGGCACCAGCCGGTTGTTGACCAGGTCGAGCTTGGTGACATGCGCCGCCTTGGCAAACGCCGCGTCGGTCGCCGCCTTGTCGCCGAGCTCCCAGTCGAAGCACAGGTTGGTGGCCGCCGCGTCGTGCACCGGCGTGCCGCCGCCCTTGAGCGCCGCCTTCATGTCGACGATGGCGGGCAGTTCCTTGTAGGTGACCGCGATCTTCTCGGCCGCGTCGCGCGCCTGGTCCTTGGTCTCGGCGATCACGACCGCGACCGGGTCGCCGACATGGCGCACCCTGCCGTCGGCCAGGATCGGGTGCTTCGGCTCGACCATCGGCGTGTTGTTCTTGCCGTGGACCAGCCAGCCGCAGGGCAGGCCGTTGATCGCCTTGAAGTCCTCGCCGGTGAAGACCGCGACCACGCCGGGCGACGCCTTGGCCGCCTTGGCGTCGATCGCCACGATCTCGGCATGCGCGTGCGGCGAGCGCAGCAGCACGGCATGGGTCTGGTTCGGGCGGTTGATGTCGTCGGTATAGGTGCCGCGACCGGTCAGGAAGCGGAAATCTTCACGCCGCCGGACGGCGGCGCCGATTCCAGTCGAACCCACATCGTTCGGTGCCATGGCTCACCTTCCCATCGCTTTGGCGCCGGCGAGAACCGCCTGCACGATGTTGTGGTAACCGGTGCAGCGGCAGATGTTGCCCTCGAGTCCCTCGCGGACCTCGTGCTCGGTGATGTTCGGGCGGTCCTTCACCAGGCAGACCGCGCTCATCACCATGCCGGGCGTGCAGAAGCCGCACTGCAGGCCGTGGTTGTCGCGGAAGGCTTCCTGCATCGGGTGCAGCGTGTCGCCGTTGGCCAAGCCCTCGATGGTGGTGACCTTGGCGCCGTCGGCCTGGACCGCCAGCATGGTGCAGGCCTTCACCGACTGCCCGTCGACGTGAACGACGCAGGCGCCGCACTGGCTGGTGTCGCAGCCGACGTGGGTCCCGGTCAGAGCCAGGTTCTCGCGCAGCAGGTTGACCAGCAAGGTGCGGCTTTCGACATTGGCCGAAACCGCCTTGCCGTTCACCGTCAGGTTTACGGTGGGCATTCAGTGTCCTCCCAGGATGCGGAATTAGTATCTCTCTCGGGAGGTACTTTGGAACGCCGGACGGGAGGCGGTCAAGCCGGGCGCCCGAATGCCGGGCGGGACGCCTAGCCGACGGGGCGGCGGACGGCGCGGACCTTTCCGGAGCGGCCGCCGCCGCAATAGAAGCGGTCGCCGCCGGCCTCGAGTCCCGAGACCATCTTGCCCGCCGGCATCTCCAGCCGCTCCAGGACCGCGCCCGACTGCGGGTCGACGCGGCGCAGTTCGCCCTGGTCGTTCTCCCAGGTGGCGTGCCACAGCGCGCCGTCGACCCAGGTGACGCCGGTGACGAAGCGGTCGCTCTCGACGGTGCGCAGGATCCTGCCCGTCGCCGGGTCGATCTGGTGGATCTTGCGCTCCTGGTACTGGCCGACCCAGAGCGTGCCCTCGGCCCAGGTCAGCCCGGAATCGCAGCCCTGGCCGGGCGCGGGGATCGTCGCCAGGACCTTGCCGGTCCTGGGATCGATCTTGTGGATGCGCTTCTCGGCGATCTGCCAGAGATGCCGGCCGTCGAAGGCGGTGCCGGCGTCGGCCGCGACGTCGATCCTGCGCGCGACCTGGCCGCTGTCGGGGTCGAGCGCGTTGATCTTGTCGCCCGCGGCGAACCAGACCTGCTTGCCGTCGAAGGTGACGCCCGCGACCTGGTCGACGCCAGGGAAGGGGCCGTATTCGCGAAGGATGGTGGCTTGCGTCTTTTTCATGCCCCCATCCTAGCCGCCGGGCAGCGGGGCCGGGAGTAACAAGGTCGTCGCGAATCCCGGCATCGGCGGCGTCATCCAGCGCCTGGCCCGGCCGCGGCCGATCGACTGCACCTTGCCGGCCTCGGCCAGCGCGTCGAGCGCGCGCTGCGCGTTGCGCTGGCTGGCGCCGAGCGCGAGCGCCAGGGCCGAGCTCGACCACGCTTCGCCGTCGGCGAGCAGCGCCAGGACAGCGCCATGGTGCTCCTCGACCGGGCGCGCCAGCACGACGACGCGCCCGGCCCGGAGCGGCGCCAGGGCAAAGCCGCCGGCGGTCGCGTGCACCGCGGCGATGGGCCGCAACTTCGCGCGCAGCCGCCCGATCTCGACCCTGAGGCGCGCGCGGTGCGACTCGTCCGCATCCCTGCCGCCGAAGGCGCGCGCGATCAGCGTGGCGCGCGCCGCGTCGCCCGGCCAGGCCTCGGCCAGCGCGCGGGCCAGGGCAAAGAGGACCGGACGCCGCGCCAGCGCGACCGTCGCGCCGCGACGGCGGACGGCATGGCGGCAGGCATCGACGACCAGGGCCGGCGAGGCGAACAGCGCCTCGACCTCGGCCAGCAGCAGCGGGCGCTCGCCGTCGCGGTCGACCAGCCGCGCGGCGGGGGCGGCGAGCAGGCCGGCAGCCCGCTCGACCTCGGCCGAGAGCGCCGGGATCCCGGCTGCGTGTGCCGCGCTTGCGGCGAGGTCGAGCGCCGCACGGGCGTCCTTGGCACGCACCCGGCGCAGCGCGATGCCAGCGCGGACCAGGGCCTGCGCGGCCAGGAGGGCGGGCGGCAGGGGCGTGGCGTCGCGCCCGGCGAGCAGGCGCTCGGCGGCGTCGAGCCGGCCGATCAGCAGCAGCCGCTGGGCCTCCAGGTAGCGCGCATGGGCGGCGTTCACGCGGTCGCCCTGCCGGTCGAGCGTGGCGCGCGCCGCCGCCAGCGCGGCGGTCGGGAAGGTCAGCTCGCGCGCCGCCAGCGCCACCTCGGCCTCGGCGACGACGCAGCGGGCGCGCGATACGGCTTCCTTCGGGCCGAACCGGCGCGCGGCGCGACGCAGCAATGCCTTCGCGCGCTCGAAGTCGCCGAGCTGCGCCATGGCGATGCCGCGCAGCGCCAGGGCCGGCGGGTCGTCGCGCAGCGCCACGCGGTCGAGCGCGCCGAGCGGATCGCCCTTGGCGAGCGCGCGCGCCGCGGCCGAGATCAGCGAGTCCATCGGAATCCCGCCACGTTTGTCACTCCCGCCTTGAGGCGGCGGGCGGCCAATCTAGCGCAGCACAACCATCCGGCAAGGAGTGAACATCATGACGACCCATCGAACGGCGACGCGCGCGGAGTGGCTCAAGGAGCGGATCGACCTGCTGGCGGCGGAGAAGGCGCTGACGCGGCAGAGCGACGAACTGGCGCAGCGGCGCCAGGCGCTGCCCTGGGTGCGCGTCGACAAGACCTACCGCTTCGACACCGGCGTCGGCGCCATGACGCTGCCGGATCTCTTCCGCGGCCGCTCGCAGCTTCTCGTCTATCACTTCATGTTCGGGCCGGACTACAAGGCCGGCTGCCCGTCCTGCTCGGCGATCGCCGACGGGTTCAACGGGCTGACGGTGCACCTGGAGAACCACGACGTGGCGTTCTGGGCCTTGTCGCGCGCGCCGCTCGCGAAGCTGCAGGCCTACAAGAAGCGCCTCGGCTGGACGTTTCCCTGGGCGTCGGCCTTCGGCAGCGACTTCAACTTCGACTTCAACGTCTCGTTCACTGAGGCGCAGCAGCGCCAGGGCGACATCGACTACAACTTCCGTCGCCAGGGCCACGCGATGGACGCGGCGGCACCCGTGCATCCCGTCGTCGCCGACTTCGCGGAGCGCTGCGGCACCGACCCGGCGAGCTTCACCCGCGACCGCCCGGGCCTCAGCAGCTTCGTGCTCGAGGACGGCGTCGTCTACCACAGCTACTCGGCCTATTCGCGCGGGGTCGACGCGGTCTGGGGCATGTACCAGTGGCTCGACCGCGCGCCCAAGGGCCGCAACGAGCAGGGCGCGTGGTGGCGCCGCCGCGACGAGTACGCGGACCAGGCGCAGCCCGCCATCCCGGTGTGCTGCGCCTGATGTTCCGGGGACGGGCGGAGCTAGCGCCGCCCGTTCCTGTTGTCGCCGCGGAAGTCCGGGTTGAAGGGCGGGAACAGGTTCACCGTCATCTGGCGGATGAAGTTCACGAACTCGGGGTTCTGCGGGTTGGCGATGCCGTCGATGCTCCCGTGCACCTGGGTCATCGCG
Organism: Rhodospirillales bacterium; assembly: GCA_016792605.1. Classification (GTDB taxonomy): domain Bacteria; phylum Pseudomonadota; class Alphaproteobacteria; order JAEULC01; family JAEULC01; genus JAEULC01. Next base: position 122 of record JAEULC010000439.1, on the reverse strand, counting down.
CTGTCGCCGCGGCAATAGGTGGCCACGACCTGCACGCTCGACGTGCCGGGATAGGCGGGCAGGGGGGCGCGGCGGTCGCAGATCTGCGCGCCCGTCCGCGTGCCGCCGTCGAGCTGCCAGAT
>JAEULC010000429.1 GCA_016792605.1 Rhodospirillales bacterium | reverse complement strand
GACCTCCAGGGCCACGCGGTGATCCACACCGCGCCGAACGTGAAGAAGGTGCCCGGCTCGAACGCTAACCCCGCCGGGTACGAGGCGGTCTGCGTCGGCACCACGACCAGCCAGCGGATGGAACGGTTCACCAAGCCGCTGATGGCGCGCGAGGGCGTGCGGCTGATCATCGGGAAGGGCGGGATGGGGCCCGGCACGCTGGCGGCATTCCAGGAGCTGGGCGGCGCCTATCTGGCGATCATCGGCGGCGCGGCGGCACTGGAGACCACCTGGATCGAGGCGATCGAGGACGTCGACCTCGACGACCTGAACCCGGAATCGCTGTGGCAGTTCCGCGTGAAGGGCTTCGGCCCCCTGCTCGTCGGCATGGATTCGCACGGGGGCAGCCTCTACGATGCGGTCAACCGCAAGGCGCAGGACCGCCGCGCCGCGGCGCTGGCCACCATGGGTGTGAAGGCCTGAGTCCATGTCCGCCGTCATCGCCTACCGCAACGAGCCGCACCAGAAGTTCTGCCAGGCGGTGCTGGCGAGCGGCGAGCAGATCGTGGTGCGGATCGACGAGACCGGCCTGACGATCGAGCGGCTGATGAACGACAAGGCGCCGGGCAAGGTGCTGTTCCGCGCCGATGCCGAGCGCGCCACCAGCATCGCGCTGGCGTTGACCCGGGCGGGCAAGGCCGAGGCGGACAAGGTCCTGGACATACTGGTCGCCGTGGCGACGACCCTGGGTTCGGCCGAGAGGATCAAGGCTGCGTTCCAGGCCGCGTCGCGCGCCGCGCGTTGACCGCGATGCGCGCCGTGGACCCGCTGCTCACCCCCTACCGCCTGAAGCACCTGACGCTGCGCAACCGATTCCTGTCGACCGCGCACGAGCCCGCCTATACCGAGGACGGGCTGCCCAAGGAACGCTATCGCCTGTACCATCGCGAAAAGGCCAGGGGCGGCATCGCGCTGACCATGATCGGCGGCTCTGCCGTCGTCTCGCCCGACAGCCCGCAGGCCTTCGGCAACATCCAGCTCTTCCGCGACGACGTCGTGCCGTGGCTGAAGGAACTGGCCGACGACGTCCACGGCCACGGTGCGGCGGTGATGATCCAGATCACCCATCTCGGCCGGCGCACGAGTTGGAGCAAGGAGAACTGGCTGCCGGTGATCGCGCCGTCGCCAGTGCGCGAGCCCGCCCATCGTGCCTTTCCAAAGGCGATGGAGGACTGGGACTTCGCCCGCGTGACTGGCGACTACGCCGACGCGGCCGCGCGTTGCCAGGCGGCCGGGCTGGACGGGCTGGAGATCGAACTCTATGGCCACCTGCTGGACCAGTTCTGGTCGCCGGCCACCAACAAGCGCGAGGACGGTTACGGCGGCAGTCTCGACAATCGGATGCGCTTTGCGCTGGACGTATATCGCGCGATCTGCCGGCGCGTCGGCCCCGACTACATCCTGGGTGCGCGCATGGTCTGCGACGAGGACTGGGAACGTGGACTGACGCGCGCCGAAGGGCTGGAGGTCGCGCAGCGCCTAGCCGCCAGCGGCCTGATCGACTTCATCAACGTGATCCGCGGGCATATCGACACCGACGAGGCGCTGTCGCACGTCATCCCCGGCACCGGCGCAGCGCTGGCGCCGCATCTCGATTTTGCCGGCGAGGTACGCACGGCGACGCGGTTCCCCGTGTTCCATGCCGCACGGATCCAGGACGTCGCCACCGCGCGCCACGCCGTCGCCGAGGGCAAGCTCGATATGGTCGGCATGACTCGCGCCCATATCGCCGACCCCCATATCGCGCGCAAGGTGATAGCCGGCCAGGAGGAGCGCATCCGCCCCTGCGTCGGCATGGGATACTGCATCGACCGGATCTACTTCGGCGGCGAGGCGCTGTGCATCCACAATCCAGCCACCGGCCGCGAGGCGACCATGCCGCAGGAAATCGCGCACGCCGAGGGCTCCCCGCGCAAGGTGGTTGTCGTCGGCGCCGGTCCGGCCGGGCTGGAGGCGGCGCGCGTCGCCGCGGCGCGCGGCCATCAAGTCGTCGTATTCGAGGCGGCCGCCCGCGCCGGGGGCCAGATTCTGCTCGCCGCGGGCCTCAAGCGCCGCCGCGAGGTCATGGGTATCGTCGAGTGGCGCGTGGCGGAAGCTACGCGCGACGGCGCCAAATTCAGGTTCAACGCCTATGCCGAGGCCGCCGACGTGCTCGCCGAGAAGCCGGACATCGTCGTGGCCGCGACCGGCGGCCTGCCCAACACTAGCTTCCTCGACGAAGGCGCCGATCTTGCCACGACCAGCTGGGATATTCTCTCCGGCACGACGAAGCCGTCCGGCGAGGTGCTGCTCTACGACGACAACGGCGCGCATCCCGGCATGACCGCGGCGGAGTTCCTGGCCGACGCCGGCACGACGCTCGAAATCGCCACGCCCGAGCGGACCCTGGCGCCCGAGGTCGGCGGCACCAACTATCCGGCCTACTTCAGGGCGCTTGCACGGCACAGGGTCGCGATCAGCCTGAACCTGAATCTCGAGCGCATCCGGCGCGACGGCAACCGCCTGGTCGCAACGCTCTACAACGTCTACGACAAGTCGCGCCACGAACGCCGCGTCGACCAAGTAGTGGTCGAGCACGGCACCCTGCCGGTCGACGATCTCTATTTCGAGCTCAAGCCGGGATCGCGTAACCTGGGCGAGGTCGACCATGGGGCCTTGATCGCCAACAGGCCGCAAGCCCTGGTGCGGAATCCCGCTGGCAGCTACGTCCTCTACCGGATCGGCGACGCCGTCGCCTCGCGCAACATCCACGCGGCGATCTACGATGCGCTGCGGCTGGCGAAGGACTTCTAGCGATGCGGCGCATCGCCACCGACATCCTGATCCTCGGCTCTGGCGGCGCCGGACTTCTTGGGGCGCTGCACGCGCACAAGGTCGACCCGTCGCTCGACATCACCATCGCCGTCAAGGGACTGCTCGGCAAGTCGGGCTGCACGCGCATGGTGCAGGGCGGCTACAACGTCGCGCTGGCAGCCGCGGATTCCGCCGAGCGCCACTTCATGGATACGATCGAAGGCGGCAAGTGGCTGAACGACCAGGACCTGGCCTGGACGCTGGTCGTGACCGCGCAGAAGCGCATCCGCGAACTGGAATCCGAATGGGGTTGCTTCTTCGACCGCAATCCTGACGGCACGGTGCACCAGAAGGCTTTCGCCGGCCAGACCTTCGACCGCACGGTGCACAAGGGCGACCTGACCGGCATCGAGATCGTCAACCGCCTGGCCGAGCAGGTCTGGGCGCGCGGCATCAGGCGGCTGGAGGAGCATCGCGCGCTGGCGCTGGTCAGGTCGGCGGACGGCAGCGCGATCGCTGGCGTGCTGATGCTCGACTTCCGCCAGGGCGATTTCGTGCTGGTGGAGGCGAAGGCCGTGCTGCTGGCGACCGGCGGCGGGCCGACCATGTACCGCTACCACACGCCCTCGGGCGACAAGTCCTGCGACGGCATGGCGATGGCGCTCCGGGCCGGGCTGCCGCTGCGCGACATGGAGATGGTGCAGTTCCATCCCACGGGGCTGATGGCCGGCACCGACACGCGCATCACCGGCACGATCATCGAGGAAGGCCTGCGCGGATCGGGCGGGCACCTGCTCGATGCGGCCGGCGAGCGCTTCATGCTGCGCTACGACCAGCGCGGCGAGCGCGCGACGCGCGACATCGTCAGCCGCGCCATGGCCGAGCAGATGCGCGCAGGGAAGACCGGCCCGAACGGCGGCGTGTTCCTGACCATGCGCCACCTCGACCCCGCGATGGTGCGGGCGACCTTCAAGGGCATGGTCGAGCGCTGCGCCGACGTAGGCTTCGACCTGGTCGGCGGCCTGGTCGAGGTGACGCCGACGGCGCACTACATGATGGGCGGAGTCCGATTCGGCCTTGACGGATCGACCGAGCTGCCCGGCCTGTTCGCCGCGGGCGAGGATACGGGCGGCGTGCACGGCGCCAACCGCCTGGGCGGCAACGGCGTCGCCAACTCGACCGTGTTCGGCGGCATCGCCGGCGCCGCCATGGCGCGTTGGGTGCGCAAGGCCGGTCCACGCGCGGCGCCGGACCTTTCCGCAGCCGAGGCCGCCATTGCCGCAGCCACGGCGCCGCTGGCGCGGCCAGCCGGCGACGTGGAGGCGGTACGCGAGACGCTCTACGACGCGATGTGGACCGATGCAGGCATCCTGCGTGACGCGGCAGGGCTGGCGCGCGCCGATGGCACGCTGCGCGACCTCGACGCCCGGCTCGACGCGATCGGCGTCGCGCCCGAGCCCCGCGCCTACAGCATGGCGTGGCAGGATTGGCTGAACCTCAAGAGCCTGGTGCTCGTGAGCCGCGCCATCGTCGCCGCGGCCACGGCGCGGCAGGATTCCTGCGGCGCGCACTACCGCGAGGACTTCCCCGCCGAGCCAGACCCGATGAAAGCGCGCTTCACCGAGGCCCGGCTCGACGGCGCGGCGATCCGTATCGAGAGGCGACCCGTCGCCTTCACCCGCGTGAAGCCGGGCCAGACGCTGCTGGAGGGCGCGGCCTAGCGCCCGGTGGACATCTCCTCTCCGCTTTGGCAGGGTGGCCGCCTTCCCCCAACAAGCCCGAGGCCCGCAACCGTGACCGACGCCCTGATTCCGCTTGCCGACATCCAGGCCGCCCAGCGCCGCATCCAGGGCCGCGTACGCCGCACGCCGATGATGGCGGCGACGGCGCTGAAGGCGAAGCTGCCGGTCGACTGCCAGGTCGTGCTGAAGCTCGAATCGCTGCAGGCCACGGGATCGTTCAAGGCGCGAGGCGCATCGAACAAGCTCGGCACGCTGTCAGCCGACCAGATCAAGAAGGGCATCGTCACCGCATCCGGCGGCAACCATGGCATCGCCGTCGCCTATGCGGGCTGGATGGCCAAGGTGCCGGCGACCGTGTTCGTGCCCGAGGGCGTGTCGCTGCTGAAGGCCGACAAGATCAAGGGCTACGGCGCCAAGCTGGTGGTCGGCGGCAAGCATTTCGGCGAGGCCAATACCGCCGCGCTGGAACTGGCCGAGCGCGAGGGCCTGGCCTATTTCCACCCCTACGAGGATCCGGCGGTGATGGCAGGCCAGGGCACGCTGGCGCTGGAGATCCTGGCCGACGACCCGGCGATCGACACGCTACTGGTCGCGATCGGCGGCGGCGGCCTCATTTCGGGCATGGCGAGCGCGGCAAAGGCGCTGAAACCGTCGATCCGCATCGTCGGCGTCGAGCCCGTCGGCGCGGCGACGATCCACGACAGCCTGAAGGCCGGTCAGGTCGTCACCCTGCCCGGCATCACCACCAAGGTGCTGACGCTCGCCGCCCAGCGGACCGGGCAACGCAACTTCGACATCGCGCGCGAGACGGTGGAGCAGGTCGTGCTGATCACCGACGACGACATGCTGGACGCCGCCCGGATGCTGTGGCTCGACCTGGGCATCGCCGCCGACCTCAGCGGCGCCGCCTCGATGGCGGCGCTCCTGACCGGCAAGTACCGGCCCCGGCCTGGCGAGCGCGTCTGCGTGCTGGTCTGCGGCGCGGGCCCTGACGGCATAGCGTAGGGCCCGGCGTCATGCCCGACCCGGCGCCGCCGCGCGGCTCGATGCTGGCGCCGTTCCGGGTCCGCAGCTTCCGCTTCCAGTACCCGGCCGACCTCTGCACTTCCTGGGCCTTCGAGATGGAGGTGCTGATCCTCGGCTGGTATATCCTGGTCGAGACCGGGTCCGTGTTGCTGCTGACACTGTTCGCGGCGCTGCAGTATATCGGCACGCTGTTCGCGCCGGTCTTCGGCTTAGTGGGCGACCGCATCGGCCATCGTACGCTCTTGTGCATGATGCGCGCGTCCTACGGCGCGATGGCCGCCCTGCTGATGGCGCTGGCTTTGACCGGCACGATGCAGCCGACGCCGGTCTTCGTCATCGCCACGCTCTGCGGGCTGATCCGCCAGTCGGACCTGGTCATGCGCAACGCGCTGATCGGCGAAACCATCCCGCACGAACAGCTGATGGGGGCAATGAGCTTATCGCGCACGACGTCGGATTCCGCGCGCGTCATCGGCGCGCTGGCCGGCGCCAGCCTGTTCGCGGCCTTCGGCATCGCCCCCGCCTATGCCGGGGTCACGGCGCTCTATGCCCTCAGCTTCCTGCTCACGCTCGGGGTGGCCGGACGCAGGCCGCATCCGCCGGCCGAGGCGACCTCGCCCTGGCGCGACATCCTGCTCGCCAGCACGTATGTCTGGAACACGCCGCTGCTGCTGGCCGCCTTCCTGATCGCCCTGCTGGTCAATTTCTGCGCCTTCCCGCTGACCAACGGCCTGCTGCCCTTCGTCGCCAGCGAGGTCTACGGCACGGACGAGCGCGGCCTGAGCTACCTGGTGGCGAGCTGGGCCGGCGGCGCGCTGCTGGGCTCGATCACGCTGATCCGCGTCGGCTCCTACCTGCCGCCGGCGCGGATGATGATCGTATTCTGCGGCGCCTGGTACCTGGCGCTGCTGGTCTTCGCCCATGCGCCCACGCTACCCAGCGCCATCGCCGTACTCGGCTTCGCCGGCTTCGTCCAGAGCCTGTCGCTGGTGCCGCTCGCCGTGCTGATGCTGCGCGAGGCCGCGCCGCAGATCCGCGGTCGCGTCATGGGCATGCGGATGCTGGCGGTCTACTCCCTGCCCTTCGGCCTCCTGGCCGCGGGGCCGCTGATCAAGGCCTGGGGGTTCGCCGCCACCTGCACCGCCTACGCGCTCCTCGGGCTTGCCTGCACTGCCGCGATCGCCATCCGCTGGCGCCGCGAGCTGTGGCGGTAACCCTGCCTCAGGACCCGATCAGGTAGATCGGGCTCGACCAGACGAGGTGCCCGTCCTCCTGGGTGAGGCAGACATAGAACGCCTCGTCGATGTCCTTTCCCAGGCGGATGGTGCGCTCGAGCTTCAGGTGGTGGTGCGGGTTCTCGTCGGGCAGGCGGAAGACGCGGATCTGGCGCTTGATGCCGCCATTGGCGAAGACCTGGTCCTCGAGCCCGATCGAGGCGATCGGGATATCCTGCTTCACCAGCGGCGTGTCGATCTTGAGCACGCCGTCGGTCGGGTGGTCGAGCCAGGCGTCGAAGCCGCCGAAGCCGCCGGTGGTCAGCGCCTGCCACGTCAGGCGGTCGCGCCCGTGCTGCGCGACGCTCTTGTCGAGGTTGTAGAAGTTGATCGGTTCGATCCGCGCGAAGCCGTTGCCGTCGAGCGCCGCCGATCCGTCCCAGATCGTCTGCCGGCCGCGGCCGCGATACTCCGACCCCTCCCAGATCACCCGGATGCGCCGGCCGAGCTCCGACGCGGCGTAGGGCCGCACGGTCTCCAGCACCTCCATGCGGTTGCGGATCTCCATGCGCTCGATCGGGGCCGAGCCGATCGCCTCGATCATCAGCGTGACGCGGTCCCCGTCCACGCGCAGGATGTCGCCCATCATCGCCGTGGTCGCGGCGTAGGCGCGGGTGGGACCGAGCTGCGGATCGTCGTCGAAGCGCTCGGCCGGCCCGTTGAAGCGCGCGCGGACGTCGAGATGCATGCGGCAGCCGGTGGTGGCGTAGTGGTGGCGCCGGCGCAGCGCCTCCATGATCGCCGG
>JAEULC010000383.1 GCA_016792605.1 Rhodospirillales bacterium | reverse complement strand
GGGCATCCGGGTGTTCTCGACGCTGAACTTCGCGAAGTGGGAAGGCAACGGGACGGCGACCGAGGAATCGGCCGGCATCGCGTGGTCGACCGGCTTCCGCCTGAGCTTCTAAGCGCAAGCTTCGAAGACAGGACAAAAGACCAAGGGGCGGGCCCAAAAGGCCCGCCCCTTCCTTTTGTCAAAGACGGGTTCCGGCTATGCAGGGATCGCCGGACCAAACGCCGCACCGGGGTTGATCGCCGTACCCCCGCACCGCTACATAGGCACACAGGCCGGGGCCCAGAGCCCCGGGCGCAAACCTCTGGCGCAGCGATGGGCGACGATTGCGGCGGGCGCCGCCGCGGGCGCCGCACCGACGATCGGATCGCATATGGGCGGAATTGTCTGGCTCGCTTCCTATCCCAAATCCGGCAATACCTGGATGCGGGCCTTCCTGCACAACTTGCTGACCAACGCCAAGAAGCCGGTCGAGCCCAACTACCTCGACAAGTTCACCCTCGGCAACAAGTCCGCCGGGTGGTACCGGCCCTACGCCGGCAACAAGCCGCTCTCCGAGCTCACGCCGGAGGAACTCGCGAAGTACCGCCCGCTCGTGCACCGCGACTTCACCCGAACCTCGCCCGACTCCGTCTTCGTCAAGACCCACGCCTATCTCGGCGCCGACGACGTCGGCGTGCCGTTGATCACGATGGAGTACACGGCCGGCGCCATTTACATCGTGCGCAACCCGCTCGACGTGTGCATCTCCATGACCCACCATTTCGGCTGCAGCATCGACGACGCGATCGACTACCTGGGCTTCGTGCGCAACTCGATGGGCGGCGGCGACGACGAGTCGATCATGGAGCCTGTTTCCACCTGGTCGATCCACGTCAAGAGCTGGACCGGCCAGCCGAACCCGCGACTCATCGCGGTGCGCTACGAGGACATGCTCGACCAGCCCCGCATCGCCTTCGGCAATGTCTGCCGCTTCCTGGGCATCGTGCCGCCACCCGAGCGGCTCGAACGGGCGATCAAGTTCTCGTCCTTCGAGATGCTGCGCAAGATGGAGGACGAGAAGGGCTTCAAGGAGCGCAGCGACAACGCCGAGCGCTTCTTCCGCGAGGGTCGCAAGGAGCAGTGGCGGGAAAAGCTGAGCCCGGCGCAGGTGCAGAAGCTCGTCGACGCCCATCGCGAACAGATGGCGCGCTTCAACTACGTTCCCGAGGGCTATTGAACCGATGACCGCGCCCGCCGGCGACACGATCTCCGCGCGGCTTGCCGCCGTGCGCGCGGCGATCGCCGACGCGGCGGCCGCGGCGGGCCGCGATCCGCGCGCCATCACGTTGGTGGCGGTGTCGAAGACCAACCCGGCCGAGGCGATCGCCGAGGCCATCGCCGCCGGCCAGCGCGTCTTCGGCGAAAATCGCGTGCAGGAGGCGCAGGCGAAGTTTCCCGAGCTGCGCCGTCGCCATCCGGATCTCGAGCTGCGGCTGATTGGCCACCTGCAGTCGAACAAGGCGGCCGACGCCGTCGCCCTGTTCGACGTCATCGAGTCGATCGACAGCACCAAGCTCGCGCGCGCCATCGCTAAGGAGATGCGGCGCCAGGACCGCCACCCGCGCTGCCTGATCCAGGTGAACATCGGCGCCGAGCCGCAGAAATCCGGCATCGAGGTCGATGCGGTCGCCGAACTGGCGGCGCTCTGCCGCGACGAACTCGGCCTGCCGGTCGAGGGCCTGATGTGCATTCCGCCGGCGGAGGGCGATCCGTCGCCGCATTTCCAGCGACTCGCGGCGCTGGCGGACCGCCTCGGCCTGCCGGTCCGCAGCATGGGCATGAGCGGCGACTATCCCAAGGCGATCGCGTGCGGCGCGACGCATGTGCGCGTCGGCACCGCGATCTTCGGCAGCCGCCCTTATCCCTGAGCCGCCCTCGCGAATCCAACGGGCGCTGGATTGACGCGGATCGCGCTCGTCGCGTCCGCCTCGGACAATATCCGACGCAGGTCGTCGACGCGGAAGGCGACGCAGCCCTCGGTGCCGCCCCAGTCCGGCCGCGCGACATGCACGAACACGGCGCTGCCGGCGCCCTTCACGACCGGGTCGTCGTTGTGCCCGACCACCAGCACCAGGTCGTAGAGCGCGTCGGCGCGCCACAGCACTTCGTGCCGCGCGGCATAGGGCAGCGTGACCGGCCGGTTATAGGCCGGGTCGCCAACGTCGTCGCACCACCCGTCGTCCGTGGCGATCGCGCGCGCCGGCAGCGCTGTCGACGGCGGGGGCTCGCGGTCCGGGCGATAGAGAACCTGGCGGAAGGGAAACAGGCCGAGCGGCGTCGCGTGGTCGCCCTCGCGCTTGTCGGCGCGTACGCCTGACTTGCCGAGCGCGCAGGGGAACAGCCGATCGCACCAGCGCGCCTCGCCGCGATGCGGTTCGGCGCCGGGGACCGGCCACACGTCAAGGATCATGCGCCGCTTATAGCCGCGTCATCGCGATGAGGCCAGCCGCGCGGGCCGAGGCTATTGGGCGCCGGGAAGACGCGGCAGAACGCTTGCCTGCTGCGCCATGCTCGCCTGCGCGACCGACGCTTCCGGCAGCTGTGGCAGGCTCGGCACGACCGAGGGCGTTCCGGCCGCTGGCGCGGTCCCATTCACGGTCGCGGTCCAGGCATCGCGGTTCCAGCGCGACTCCTGCGCCATCAACTTGGGCGGCATCGGCGGGGCCATCGCCCGGCGACGCTCGGCCGCGGCATTCATGCGCGCCATGGCTTCTTCCGACAGGCCCGGCCGGGCACCGCCGCGGGTCGCCGCGCGCACCTGGTCGACCATCGGGCTGCGGAGCTGCGGCGGCAGGTCCTGGTCGGCCGCGGCCGCCGCCGTGGAGGCGGCGCTGGCGCCGACCGGCGCGGCGGCACTGGTCTGGCTGATCGGCATGAAGCCGACGATGCGATCGCCGCGCGGATTGCCGGCAGCAGGATTGATCTTCGCCGGGTCGAGGACCAGCAGCGGAATGCCGCTGTCGGTCACGGGCGCCTTGGCCACGGCCTGGGCGGCGGCCTGCTGGGGCAGGCTCGGCAGGGCGGGCACGGCGCTGGACTGGACACTTCCCGCTTGGCCGGCAGCGGGCGGCACGATGGACGGCACCGATACCGAGGGCAGCTTCGGCAGCGCGGCATAGGGATCCGCCATGGACCGCGCCGACGCTTGCGGCTGGCCCTGCGGCTGCGCCTGCGGCGCCGGGCCGCGGACGACGGGCACTTCGGGCTGGCCCTGGTCGGGCGCGAAGGAGCGCAGCACGGCGCCCTGCGGCGCCTGCTTCGCCGCGGTCTGCGCGGCCTGCTCGGCTTCCGCGCGCATCGACAGCATCTGGCGCATGCCGGCGACATCGCGACGGTCGAACGAGAAGTCGTCCATCGCCTCGACGAAGCTCTTGAAGCTGCGGCGCGCCGCGGCGGCGCCCGGGGCCGACGCGGCGGCGGGCGGCGGCAGCACGGCGGTCTGCATCGCCGAAGCCTGGACCTGGGGAAGATTGTTCACGTTGGCCATGATCGTCACTCCTGTCGCCCCGCTTCATCGCAAGCCGCGGGCCACAGCCAAGTGCTTCACTTTGGTCGATTTTCCAGGCGGACGATCCGGCGGCCCGGCAGAAATTGCCGGTCTCGGGCGGCCAGGGTCAGAACAAATGGCCGCTGCGGTTGGCCTTGGTCCACAGGTAGCGCTGGTTATGGTCGTTGGCCGGGAAGCTGTGCGCCACCCGCTCCACGACGGTGACGCCGTGCTTGCCCAGCGCCTCCAGCTTGCGCGGGTTGTTGGTCATCAGCCGCACCTGGGCGAAGCCCAGCTTCAGGAGCATCTCGGCGGCCTCGCGGTACTCGCGCTCGTCGTCCTGGAACCCCAGCTGCTCGTTGGCCTCGATCGTGTCGAAGCCGCGGTCCTGCAGGCCGTAGGCGCGCAGCTTGTTGACCAGGCCGATGCCACGGCCTTCCTGCGCCAGGTAGACCAGCACGCCGCCGCCGGCCGCGACGATCTCCTTGATCGCCCCGCGCAGCTGGTCGCCGCAGTCGCAGCGCAGGCTGCCGAGCAGGTCGCCGGTGAAGCACTGCGAATGCAACCGCGCCAGGACAGGCCGGTCGGCCGGGGGATCGCCGAGGATGATCGCCAGGTGCTCGATCGCCCCGTCCTGCGGGCGAAAGGCGACGATGCGCGCGGTGACGCCGGCGTCGATCGGCACCAGGGCCTCGCCGACCGCGGCCAGGCCGGAAGCCGACAGCTCGCGGTACTGCCACACCGCGCCGGCGGCCAGCCGCAGCACGTCCTCCGCGGCAGGCGGCAGGGGCGATGCGGCGGGCGCGACCAGGGCGGCGGGAAGCAGCCCCGCCAGCCGCGCCAGCTCGACCGCCGCCGCCGCTTCCTCGGGCGCGCGCCGCGCCACGGGCAGCGGCTTCGGCGCCGGGCCGAGCGTGGGATTGCTGAACGCACGAACCGTCTCGGCGGTGACGCCACCCGGCAGCTCCAGCAGCACGGTCGCGTCGGCGCCGCTCCAGGCGATGCCCATCGACCGCGCCCGGGCCACGGTGACGGCCAGGGCTGGCGCCTGGCCCGAGAGCCTGGCGAACTGGGCCAGGGTCTCGTCGCTGACCGCCTCGGCGGCCAGGGCCGCGGTCGCGCCGCCCGAGGCCCCGGTCACCAGGACGGGATCGCCCCGGCGCAACTCGGCGATGGCGCGGTCGACCGCGATCAGGCGGGACCGGACCAGCCTGGCATTGAGGGTCTGCGGCCCGGCGGCGGGCCCCAGGCGCGGGGTGGCGCTGTTGGTCATGTGATCCATACTAGCCCGCTCAACGGCTTGCGCGTAGGCCAAAGCCAGGGCAGTTTCGCGGGCCTGCGATACCGAAGAAAGAAATCGACCGGGAGCTTGGGATGACGCTGTACCACGGCTACGACCGTGCGGGGCTGGACGGCCAGTACAATAACCGCCTGCTGGTGCCGAACTACGCCGAGCATTTCGCGCGCTGGAAGGCGGGGACCGAGGCGGCCAATGCCCGGTTCAAGGGGACCGCCCGGTACGACGTCGCCTATGGCCCAGAGAAACTCGAAAACCTGGACATCTACCCGGCCAAGGCGAGCGGCGGGACCAAGCCACCGATCCTCGTATTCATCCATGGCGGATACTGGCGCCTGCTCGACAAGTCCGACTTCGCGTTCACCGCACCGGCGTATGTAGATGCCGGAATCACATATATTCCAATCAATTATACCCTGATTCCAGCGCTCACGATCGACGACATCGTGCGCCAGGTACGCGCGGCGATCGCCTGGCTGTACCGCAACCCCGATGCCCATGGCGGTGACTTGACGCGCCTGTACGTCTCGGGACATTCCGCCGGCGGTCAGCTTGCGCCGATGGCCCTGGTGCATGACTGGAGGGCTGAGGGCCTGCCCGCCGACCTGGTCAAGGGCGCGGTCGCGATCTCCGGCCTGCACGACCTCGAGGCCATGCGCCGCTGCTACCTCAACGAGGGCATGAACCTGGACGACGGCATGGTCCGGCGCAACAGCCCGATCCACCAGATCCCCCCGGCCAGCCGGCCCATGCCGCCCCTGCTGCTCAGCGTCGGCGCGCTCGAAAGCGCAGAGTTCCAGCGCCAGCAGGCCGACTATGCCGCCGCCTGGGCCAAATCCCAGAAGCCGGCCACGATCGTGCCGGCGCCGGGCGCGAACCACTTTTCGGTGATCGAGCAATTCGCCGATCCGTCCACGGCGCTGTTCCGTGCTACCCGCGACCTGGTCCTCGGCCGCTAGGGCGTTCCCGGGCCGAGTGTGACCCCCAATTCAGTGTGACCCAGGCAATTCTCAGCATTCCCTCCTGCGTGGTAAGGTCCGCCCGATGTCCCAAGGCAAGAAGATCCTGATCGTCGACGACGACGACGTCCTGCGGCAATCCCTGGTCGAGCAGCTTCGCCTGCACGAGGATTTCGCCATCAGCGAGGCCAACACAGCCGCAGGCGGGCTGGACAAGAGCCAGGCCGAGCATGTCGACGCCGTGCTTCTCGATGTCGGCCTGCCCGACATGGACGGGCGCGAGGTCTGCCGGCTGATGCGCAAGAACGGCATCAAGGCGCCGATCATCATGCTGACCGCGGCGGCGACGGATGCCGACACGATCCTGGGCCTGGATTCCGGCGCCAACGACTACATCACCAAGCCGTTCAAGATGGGCGTGCTGCTGGCCCGGCTGCGGGCACAGCTGCGCCAGCACGAGCAGAGCGACGACGCCACCTTCGCTATCGGGCCCTACAGTTTCCGGCCCTCGGCCAAGATGCTGCTCGACGAGGCCGCGAAGAAGAAGATCCGGCTGACCGAGAAGGAAACCGCGATCATCAAGTTCCTCTATCGCGCCGGCGAGAAGGTGGTCGGGCGCGAGACGCTGCTCAACGAGGTCTGGGGCTACAACGCGGGCGTCACCACGCACACGCTGGAGACCCATGTCTACCGGCTGCGCCAGAAGATCGAGCGCGATCCCGCCAATGCCCGCATCCTGGTGACCGAGCCCGGCGGTTACCGCCTGAACACCTGAGCCCCTCCGGATGCCCGCCGCGGACGATTTTCTGGTGCGCTTCTGGGGCGTGCGCGGCTCCATCGCCTGCCCGGGCCCGGGCACCGTGCGCTACGGTGGCAACACCTCGTGCCTGGAAGTGCGCTGCGGCGAGCATCTCTTCATCTTCGACGCCGGCACGGGCTTGCGCGCGCTCGGCCAGTCGCTGATCGGCCAGGCGCCGCTCGACATCGACCTCTACTTCACCCACACGCATTTCGACCACGTCAACGGCCTGCCCTTCTTCGTGCCGGCCTTCATGAAGCCGAACCGCATCCGCCTGCATGCCGGCCACCTGATCCCGCAATACACGCTCAAATACGTGCTGTCGGAGATGATGATGGCGCCCTTGTTCCCGGCGCCGGTCGAGGTGTTCCAGGCCAAGATCAGCTACCACGACTTCACCGCGGGCGAGACCTTGAAGCCCAAGCCCGGCGTCACGATCCGCACCGCGCCGCTGCACCACCCGAACAACGCAACGGGCTACCGCGTCGAGCATGGCGGCAAGGCGATCTGCTACATCACCGACACCGAGCACAAGCCGGGCGGGATGGACAAGAACATCGTCGAGCTGGTGCGCGGCGCCGACATCATGGTCTATGACGCCACCTACACCGACCAGGAATACCCGCGGTTCAAGGGCTGGGGCCATTCGACCTGGCAGGAGGGCATGAAGATCGCCGAGGCCGCCGGGGTGAAGACCTACGTGATCTTCCATCACGACCCGAGCCATAACGACGAGTTCATGGACAAGGTTGCCGAGGAAGCGACTGCCGCGCGGCCCGGCACGATCGTCGCCCGCGAGGGGATGACGCTCACACCATGAGCGAAGAAGAGCGCCGGCGCCGCCTGGGGCTCGCCACCGTCCTCGATCTGAAGCCGCGCGGGTTTTTCCTGCCCTATCGCCACGCCGACGTGACGCAGGCCGTGCCGCCCTATCCCGCGGTCGAAGCGGCGTTTGCAGCGGCAGGCTTCGGCGCGACGCTCGATCTGGTGGACGGGCTAGGCGACGCGCTGCAGGCGATCGCGGCGGATGCCCCCGCGCCTGCGCCGCGCTGGAACCAGGACTGGTTTCCCCGCCTCGACGCCGCCGCCGCCTATGCGCTGGTCCGCCAGCGCAAGCCCGGACGGATCGTCGAGGTCGGCTCCGGTCATTCGACGCGCTTCCTGGTCCGCGCCATCGCCGATGGCGGGCTGGCGACGACGCTCACGGCCATCGACCCCGCGCCGCGCGCGACGCTCGACGGGCTGAAGGTGACCTGGCGCCGCGAGCTGGTGCAGGCGACGCCGCTGGCGCTGTTCGAGGGCTTGGCCGCGGGCGACGTGCTGTTCATCGATTCCAGCCACCTGCTGATGCCGGGCAGCGACGTCGACCACCTGCTCAACCGTGTACTGCCGGCCCTGCCCCCGGGCGTGCTGGTCCATTTCCACGACGTCTTCCTGCCGGACGACTATCCGGACGCTTGGCGCTGGCGCTGCTACAACGAGCAGCTCGCTTTGCCGGCGCTGATCCTGGGCGGCGGATACGCCCCGGTCTTTTCCAGCCGCTGCGCGGTGACACGCCTGGCCGACCGCCTGGCAAAGAGCGTCGTCGCGCGCCTGCCCTTGCTGGGCGGCGCCTTCGAGGCGAGCCTATGGCTGGAGAAGAGCTGAAGGCTACTTGTACGGATCGGCCGCGTCGCGCAGGCCGTCGCCGAAGAAGTTGAACGCCAGCACCATGACGACCACGGGCAACACCGGCAGCATCAGCCAGGGGTAGAGCACCACGACGTTGATGTTCTGCGCCTCGTTCAAGAGCACGCCCCAGGAGGTGATCGGCGGGCGCAGGCCGAGGCCGAGGAAGGACAGCGCGGTCTCGCCCAGGATCATCGCCGGGATGCGCAGCGTCGCCGAGGCGATCAGGTGGCTCATGAAGCTCGGCAGCAAATGCCGGCCGATGATGCGGCTGGGGGACGCGCCCATGAGCTGTGCGGCGGTGCAGAAATCCTCCTCGCGCAGACTGAGCAGCTTCGAGCGCACGGCACGCGCCAGCCCGGTCCAGTCGAGTAGGCCCAGGATGATGGTGATGCCGAAATAGATCAGCAGCGGGCTCCAGTTGACCGGCAGGGCCGCCGAGAGCGCCAGCCACAGCGGCAGCTCGGGCAGGGAGCGCAGCACCTCGATCACGCGCTGGACGATGATGTCGACCCAGCCGCCGTAGTAGCCGGCGAAGCCGCCGATGATGATGCCCAAGAGGAAGCTGATCGAGACGCCGATCAGCCCGACGGTCAGCGATACGCGGGTGCCGATCACGATGCGCGAGAACATGTCGCGCCCCAGGCGGTCGGTGCCGAACAGGAACATCGTGCCGTTCTCGGCCGGGCAGATGAAGTGGAACGAGCCGGGGATCAGGCCCATGTACTCGTACGGATCGCCCAGGCAGAAGAAGCGCAGCTTCTGGATCTCGGGCGGCGGCGGCGCCGCCATGTCGGGCGGCACGGTCTTGCCGTCCTTCGGCGTGTAGATCCGCTGCAGATTGTCCATGTTCAGCGAGTAGTGGTAGCCGTAGACGAACGGCCCCTGGAAGCTGCCCTCGTGGAACAGGTGGACGCGCTGCGGCGGCGCGTAGATGAAGTCGGTGAAGCGCGAGTGCAGGTTGTAGGGCGCGATCAGCTCGCTGAGGAAGATCGACGCGTACATCACCAGCAGGATCGCGCCCGAGATGACGGCCAGGCGGTGGCGCTTCAGCTTCCACCACATCATCCGCCACTGCGAGGCGAGGAAATACCGCTCCTGCTCGGCCGTCATGCGCTCGACCGAGTAGGGGTCGAACGGCGCCGCCGAGACGTAGTGCTTCAGCGGCGTCCGTGATGCGGCTCCGCCTCGTGACGACTGGCCGGGGACGGGAGCGGCGGTCACTTCGTCGCTCCTCCGTGCAGCCGGATGCGCGGATCGAGCACGGCGAGCGCCAGGTCTGAAATGAACATGCCGATGACGGTCAGGAGCGCCAGGAACATCAGAAACGAGCCGGCGAGGTACATGTCCTGGGAGCGGAGCGCCGAGAGCAGCATCGGGCCTGTCGTGGGCAAGGACATGACCACCGAGACGATGACCGAGCCGGAAACCAGCTCGGGCAGGAGGTCGCCGATGTCCGAGATGAACGGGTTCAGCGACATGCGCAGGGGATACTTCAGCAGCAGCTTGAGCGGCGGCAGGCCCTTGGCGCGGCCGGTGGTGACGTACTGCTTCTGCAGCTCGTCGAGCAGGTTCGCGCGCAGCCGGCGGATCATGCCGGCGGTGCCGGCCGTGCCGATGACCAGGGTCGGCACGATCAGGTGCTGGATCACCGAGGCCATCTTTTCCGCCGACCAGGGCTGGTCGACGAACTCGGGCTCCATCAGGCCGCCGATCGATATCCCGAAATAGCGGTTGAACATGTAGAGCAGCACGAGGGCGAGCAGGAAGTTCGGCGTCGCCAGGCCGAGGAAGCCGAGGAAGGTGAGGCCGTAGTCGCCCCAACTGTACTGGTGGGTGGCGGAATAGACGCCGATCGGAAAGGCGACGATGTAGGTGAACAGCACCGTCGCCAGCGTCACCACGAAGGTCAGGAACAATCGGTCGCCGACGATGGCCGAGACGGGCTGGCTGTACTCGAAGGAGTACCCCATGTCGCCCTGCAGCAGACCGCCCAGCCAGTAGAGGTACTGCACGATCATCGGCTTATCGAGGCCGTACTGCTCCTTGAGCTGCTGGATCTTCTCGACGTCGACGCTTTCGCCCTGGCTCTCGAGCTCGGCGATGTAGGTCTCGAGATAGTCGCCGGGCGGCAGCTGGATGATGATGAAGGTCAGCGCGCTGATCGCGAGCAGGGTCGGGATCATGATCAGCAGGCGATGGACGATGTAGCCTAGCATGCTGACGCGGACCCCTTGCTCCCGGCGGCGCGGACGGACGCGGACCAGTCTATCACGGCTTCTTCGCTCCCGGCGCCGCGACTGCCGCCGTCCTGGCCGGCGCCGCGCCGTCGAACCACAGCACTTCCGGCCGGTAGAGGCCGAAATGCGCGCCCGGCTCCCAGTTGAACATGCCCTTCTCCGGCAGGTTGCGCAGGCGGTTCGACACCACGACGGGCTGCAGCACGCCCGAGACGATGCCGATCGTGTAGACCTGATCGGCGCCGATTTCGAGGATGCGGTTCCAGACCTTCTCCCGGCCCGCGCGGTCCGGCGCCTGGCGCCATTCGCCGTGCAGGCGCAGAAGCTCGCGCGCCGGCTCCAGGTCGGGCGTCTCGCCGGCCTTGCCCTTGGTCTCGTAGAACTGGCCCCATTTCGGCCACTGGTACTGCTGCTGGCCGACCGGCGTCACCTCGTCGGGCGTCATGTCGGGCGTGGCGATGCCGTTGTCGAGCCCGGTCGAGACCGCCATGATCGTGTCGCCGGCGAAGATGCGGTTGCGGAACACCTCGCGCTGCGACGGCTTGGTGAAGAGCTTGATTCCCGCCTTGGCCCAGCTGTCGCGGATCAGTTCCAGCACGTCGACCTGCTCGGTCGACTCGCCGGCCGTCTCGACGATCACTTCCAGCACGCGCCCGTCCTTCATCTTCCGGAAGCCGCGGTCGTCGCGCTCCTTGAGCCCGATCTCGTCCAGCAGCCGGTTGGCTTCCTTCAGGTCGAACTTGGTCCAGGCCGAGGCGAATTCCTTGCGGTAGAGCGGGCTCTCCGGCACCACCGTGTTCTGCGCTTCCTTGGCCAGGCCGTAGTAGATGACCTGGTTGATCTCGTGCCGGTTGATCGCCAGCGACAGGGCGCGGCGGTAGCGCACGTCGCGGTTCAATTCGCGCCAGATCGGGTCGCGCGCGTTCATGTTCGGGTAGAGCGCGACCTGCGAGCCGATGCCGGTGCGCCACAGCCTAGTCTGGAACCCGTACTGCTTCTGGGCGCTGCGCAGGAAGGTGTAGTTGTCGAAGCGCAGATTGCGCGCCTGCAGGTCGACCTCGCCCGAGCCGGCCTTGGCGGGGATGATCTTGCCGTCGGCGATGTTCATGATCACGCGGTCGATATAGGGCAGCTGGCGTCCCTCGGCGTCGACGCGGTGGTAGAAGGGATTGCGCACGAAGACGAAGCGGTCGGACGGCGCGCGGGTCGTGTTGATCCAGGGATCGAGCTGCGGCAGGTCGGGATTGTCGTTGCGGTACTGGTTGTCGAGCAGGTTGTGCAGCGCCGCCCAGTTCCGCTGGCCGTTCTCGCGCGCCATCTTCTGCAGCTTGGCCGCGTCGTTGTACTTCTCGTGGAACTGCTTCAGGTAATGCGCCGGGCGGTAGATATAGAGCGGGTAGGTCGCGGCCAGGTAGGGCAGGAAGGTGGGGTTCGGCTGCGACCAACCATAGCGGACGGTCTGCTCGTCGATCACCTCGAACTTCGGCCGCTCGCCGCCGACCAGGAGGTGCGCCGGCACGCCCGCCGGGGTCAGGCGCTGGTTGTTGGCGACGTCCTCCCAGAAATAGCGGAAGTCCTCCGCGGTGAAGGGATGGCCGTCGGACCAGCGATGGCCCTTGCGGATCTTCAGCGTGAAGATTCGGTCCTGTTCGACCTCGACCTTCTCCAGGATATCCGGGACGATCTCGTACTTCTCGTTGTAGCCGACCAGCCGCGCGTAGCCGTAGACCACCATCATGCGCACGTCGCGCGCGCCGGCCATCAGCATCCGCAGCTCGCCCCCATGCTTCCCGATCTTGCGTTCCGGACGGTCCATCCTGTCGACCGCCGGGTTGGCCGGCAGGCGCTCGGCGACCGGGGGCAGCTTCTTCTGCTCCACCTGCTCCGCCAGCATCGGCGTCTCGACGTAGCTCTGCGCCCAGGCCGGCAGCGCGAACAGCAGGGCCGCCGCGCCGGACAGAAGGATGCGGGGGATCGCGTTCATGTCACGCCACCTTCAGCGTCGCGGGCAGGGCGTGGGCGCGCACGAAGTGCTCGGCCCCAAGGTCGATCAGGTGCGGCCGCTCGCCGGTGCCGGTATCGGTGAACGGCGCCGGCCAGTGCGCCGGGTCGCTGGCCTTGCCTTCCATCAGCGCGCTCAGGTCCAGGCGCCGCGCCGGGTCGGGGTCGGGCACCGCGGCCAAGAGCGCGCGGGTGTAGGGATGCACGGGATTGCGGAACAGCTCGGCCCGCTCGGCGACCTCGACCAGCTTGCCGCGGCACATCACGGCGATGCGGTCGGCGATGTAGTCGACCACGGCCAGGTTGTGCGAGATGAACAGGTAGGTGAGCCCGAGCTCCTTCTGCAGGTCCTTCAGCAGGTTCAGGATCTGGGCCTGGATCGACACGTCGAGCGCGGAGACCGGCTCGTCGCAGATCAAGAGGTCGGGCCGGAGCGCCAGCGCGCGGGCGATGCCGATGCGCTGGCGCTGGCCGCCGGAGAAGCTGTGCGGGTAGCGCTTCAGGTGGCGCACGTCCAGGCCGACCAGCCGCACCAGCTCCTTCACCGTCTCGGCGCGCGAGGCTTCGTCGCCGACATTGTGGATCACCAGCGGCTCGCTGATGATGTCGTAGACGGTCATGCGCGGGTTCAAGGACCCGAACGGGTCCTGGAAGATGAACTGGATGCGCTTGCGGTAGGGGATCAGCTCACGGTCGCCCAGCGCCAGCCAGTCGATCGTGCGGCCGCGGTCGTTGAAGGTGATCTTGCCCTCGCTGGGCGTCAGCGCGCGCATGATCATCTTGCTGACGGTGGTCTTGCCGCAGCCGCTCTCGCCGACCAGGCCCAGGCATTCGCCCTGGCGGATGTCGAAGCTGACCCCGTCGACCGCCGTCACCTGGCCGCTGTCGCCGCCGCCGGCGAACAGGCCTGCCTTGCGGATGGTGAAGCGCTTGGTCAGGTTCTTGACCGACACCAGCGGCCCCGTGGCCGCGGCGGACTCGGGCAGGGCTTCCTTCTTGACCAGCAGCTCGCTCTTGCCGGTGCTGATCTCGCGGATCGGGATCAGGCGCTCGCCCGGCTTCATGTTGAAGCGCGGCACGGCGCGCAAGAGCGCCTTCAGGTAGGGGTGCTGCGGGTTGCCGAAGATGTCGTCCAGCGTGCCGCTCTCCATCACCTCGCCCTGGTACATGACCACGATCTCCTCGGCCATGTTGGCGACCACGCCCAAATCGTGGGTGATGAGCAGCAGGGCCATGCCCAGCTCCTTCTGCAGGTCGCTCATCAGCTTCAGGATCATCGCCTGGATGGTGACGTCGAGCGCGGTGGTCGGCTCGTCGGCGATCAACAGCGAGGGGCGGCAGACCAGCGCCATCGCGATCATCACGCGCTGGCGCAGGCCGCCCGACAGCTCGAAGGGATAGGTCTTCAGCGCCTTCTGCGGGTCGGGGAATCCCACCAGCCGCAGCATGTCCGCGGTCAGTTCCAGGGCCTCGGCCTTGCCGGCCTTGCGGTGCAGCAGCAGCGCCTCGCTGACCTGGTCGCCGACCGTGTGCAGCGGCGACAGCGAGGTCATCGGCTCCTGGAAGATGATCGAGATGCGGCCGCCGCGGATCGTGCGGTAC